>NZ_CP114976.1:175000-432500 GCF_027498055.1 Denitrificimonas caeni | reverse complement strand
GCACCTGCAATTTATGCGGGCCTGGACTGACTTGAAAGTAGCGTGCATCATCTACTTTATGGCCATCCATGCGTTGTGCTGATAACTGTTGACCTGGTTGCGTCAACACATCTATCCAAGCCATAGCTGGATTGTGCTCTGGTAAAGGAGCTGCACATGCACTACAAGCTATAAGTAATGCAACACTTGCGATCTTCTTTAACGACACATAACCTCCGTACTAACCAAAAAACCAGTAACACACAGCAATAGCTGCAACGACTCCAGCGAGCTCGGCTAATAGCGCACAACCAACTGCGTGGCGTGCACGCTGAATACCTACAGCACCAAAATATACCGCCAATACATAAAATGTGGTTTCGGTACTTCCTTGAATAGTCGCAGCCACCAATGCAGGGAAACTATCTACACCTTGGGTTTGCATAGTTTCAATCAACATAGCGCGAGCAGCGCTGCCAGAAAATGGCTTGACCATTGCGGTAGGCAGCGCATCGACAAAGCGCGAATCCCAATGCAGTAGCTCTACTAGCCAACGAATACCATCAAGCCCGAACTCTAATGCACCTGAAGCACGTAAAACTCCAACCGCACACAGCATTGCAATTAAGTAAGGCAACAGATCTTTAGCCACCTGAAAACCTTCTTTTGCCCCCTCTACAAAGGTTTCATACACAGGTACTTTACGAATCATCCCCAATACAAGAAAACTCATAATGATGCCGAATAGGGTTAGGTTACCTAGCAGCGACGATAAACTCGCCAATGTAACTGCGCTCAAACTACCCAATAGCGCCATAAACGCGCCAAGTAATAAAGCACAAGGTATTAAGTACGCTAAAACAACAGGGTGCCAAATTCGCAAGCGTTGCATAAAGGCCACTGATAGCAGCCCAACTAAGCTCGATGCGCTGGTGGCCAACAAAATAGGAAGAAAGACCAACGTAGGATCCGCAGCCCCTTGTTGCGCTCGGTACATAAAAATAGTAACTGGCAGCAACGTTAGTGAAGAGGCATTTAAAACCAAGAAAAGTATCTGTGCATTACTGGCAGTGGTCGTAGATGGATTCAACTCCTGCAACGAACGCATAGCTTTCAGGCCAATGGGTGTAGCGGCATTATCTAGGCCTAAACCATTGGCGGCAAAGTTAAGCGTAATTAAGCCCAGCGCTGGATGACCGCGTGGCACTTCCGGCATTAACTTGGCGAAGAGTGGGCCAAGCAGTCGAGCCAACAGATCAACTAAGCCCGCTTTTTCAGCAATTTTGAGAAAGCCTAACCATAGCGTCAGGGTGCCAAACAGTAAAAGCATGACATCGACAGAAAGCTTTGCCATGCTAAATAAGCTTTCCACCATAGCTGCCCAAACATCAGGATCACCACCAAACCAGCGCACTAACCCAGCAACAGTGGCTACAATAAAAAAACTCAGCCATAAGCCATTTAACATGCAAGATACTCCTAGAGTTAACGGCTCATTTGTCTGGTTAAGGCCAGAAGGATCGCAGCAGTCTGGGCATCGGGCTCTCCATTATATAGACGCGGTCGATACTTCATCTGAAAAGCAACCACTACATTACGTGTCGCTTCATCCAAATCACCATGCGTAGGTACGGCATAACCCACTTTAGCTAAGTGCTCTTGGAACCAAGCCACTGACGGCAACTGTTGCGTAAATACACGGGTATGTTCGGTTACTGCCTGTGCATCCGGCCACAGTATCAAACCTTCCTGCGCCAAACGCTCCCATGGAAAAGCAGGACCCGGATCAACTTTACGCTGGGGTGCAATATCACTGTGCCCGACCACACTGTGAGCAGTTAAGCCATGTCTTTGCATAATGTCTTTGAGCAGTAACACCAAAGCATTAATTTGCTGCTCACTCCAAGGCTGCCATATTCGCCCCTCTGGCGTATCGGTATAACCTTGATTGACCATTTCAATACCAATGGAGCTTGAGTTTAACCACGTGCGACCATTCCATTGACTATCACCTGCATGCCAAGCGCGGCGATTTTCATCCACCAGCCGATAAATGGTGGCAGGCTGCTCAGCAATTAGATAATGACTGCTAACCTGCTTCCCTGTTAATAAATATAAGGATCGCGGTAAATCGCTGGCGGTGTAATGCAAAACAATAAACTGCACACGGCTGTCCTGCCCTGTTGACTGGTAGCTATCATCAATTTTCAACCCGGAACAACCTGCCAGCACTAATGTTAAAAATACCCACACTGGAAACTTCATATTTTATCCACTTAATAAACTCTTAAAATAATCACACTGATACTTTGCTTACATTATGACCGCAATCCCCAACCTAGGTTGCTCTCGGCCTCGCTCTAGAAGTCAGACTGTTTAGCAGTATAAAGAGCCAAGGTGCAAGATATGGCACTGTTTACTGCTGTTTTTTTAGTTATGATCCTAACGCAGAAACTTTATGACACGCATGAGGATAATAATAATGAAAACTCTAACTGATCACTTAACACAATATGCTGCCTACCATCGCGACCAGCGCAACATCTTGACCCATATTATCGGAATTCCATTGATCGTAGTGGCAGTTGCCATCGTACTTTCAAAACCTGGCTGGGCAATGGCTGGGATATGGCTCTCACCCGCACTGATAGTCGCCAGCGCTGCAGCCATATTTTACCTCATACTGGATCTAAAGTTGGGCTTAGCAATGACAGTCTTGCTGGTTTTATCACTGTGGCTCGGCATGCTCAGCGCACAGTTATCCACAGGTTTATGGCTTGCCCTAGGCTTAGGCCTGTTTATTTTAGGCTGGATTATTCAATTTATCGGTCACTATTTTGAAGGCAAAAAGCCTGCTTTTATCGATGACATTATGGGCTTAGCTATCGGCCCTTTATTTGTTGTTGCTGAGTTAGCGTTTTTACTGGGACTGCGTAGAGCTCTTGAATTTGAGATTGAAACACGACTTGGTCCACGTACTGATAAATAACCCGCAACTATTTAAACAAGCATGAGTCATACAACAACACTCTAAAAGGATTCAGTTATGCAGTACAACTCCGACAGCCACAGCCCGGTAATGGGTTACTTACTTTGGATTTTCGGCTTTTTAGGCTCGCATCGTTTTTATTACGGCAAACCCGTTACTGGCACTATTTGGTTTTTTACTTTAGGTCTACTGGGTATTGGCTGGATTATTGATTTATTTTTAATTCCCAGCATGGATCGACAAGCCAATATGCGCTTTCACACCGGTCGTACTGACTACAACCTCGCTTGGATTCTATTAACCTTCCTTGGTGTATTTGGTGTCCACCGTATGTATCAAGGTAAGTGGATAACTGGAATCATCTACTTATGCACCGGTGGTTTGTTTTTACTGGGTGTACTCTATGATTTTTGGACTATGAACGAGCAGATCTCCACTCGAAATCAAATTTTCAACTCAGCTTTACTTTAATCGGGCAGATAATAAAAAGCTGCTTAGTGCGCAAGGCAATAAGCAGCTTGAAAGAGCATTACCAGTTTAGTGCTTTTTCGGACGTGGCCAGTTTTCCAAATTGCGCTGCCGTCCACGGCCCACGGCTAAAGCTTGAGCGGGCACATCAGTGGTAATCGTTGAGCCTGCACCTGTGGTGGCACCGTCGCCTAAATTGAGCGGGGCGACTAGAGAACTGTTCGAGCCGATAAAAACATCCTCGCCCATTACTGTTTTAAACTTATTTGCACCATCGTAATTGCAAGTAATAGTACCGGCGCCGATATTGCTGCGCGCACCAATATCACTGTCACCCAAATAGCTTAAGTGGCCTGCTTTAGCCCCCGCTCCCATGCGGGTATTTTTTAACTCGACAAAGTTACCCACATGGCTACCTGCGGACAACACTGATCCTGGTCGTAAACGGGCAAAAGGACCGCAGTCAGCGCCCTCACCTACTTGCGCCCCCTCTAAGTGACTATTGGCTTTAATCACTGCACCTGTATGTAAAACCGAGTCCTTAATGACGCAATTAGGACCAATAGAAACATTATCAGCGATCTCTACCTTGCCTTCTAAGATCACATTAATATCGATTAAAACATCACGGCCGACACTGACCTCGCCACGCAAATCAAAACGTGATGGATCCAACAGGGTGACACCTTGTGCCATTAAAGAACGAGCAGCCCGCTGCTGATAGTGGCGCTCCAACTCAGAAAGTTGTAAACGGTCATTGGCACCCTGTACTTCCATGGCATCACTGGCTGTTTCAGTGGCTACGGTTAAGCCATCTGCCACAGCCATGGCAATAATATCAGTTAAATAGTATTCGCCTTGGGCATTACTATTGGACAGTCGACCTAACCAATCAGCCATGCGCTCACGTGGTGCTGCTAATATTCCAGTATTGCCTTCACAGATTTTCAGCTGCTCAGAGCTGGCATCTTTATGCTCAACAATGGCCTGCACAACCCCCGCATTATCGCGCACGATCCGCCCATAACCGGCTGGGTTATCAAGGTTAACTGTTAAAAGAGCCATGCTGTCTGCAGAAAGCTTTGTTAATAAACTTTCTAAAGTGCCCGCTTCAATCAAAGGTACATCACCGTATAGCACTAGCGTATTTTTAGCCTTTAGGTGCGGCACTGCTTGTGCGACGGCATGACCTGTACCCAATTGTTCGCTTTGTACAACAAAACTCACATCATCGGCAGCCAGTTGCTCTCGTACCAATTCAGCACCATGGCCAATGACCACTTGAATGCTGGCAGGCTTTAAACTGCGTGCGGTTTGCAGTACATGTGCCAACATTGATCGACCTGCTATCGGGTGCAGCACTTTGGGTAAGGCCGAACGCATGCGCGTACCTTGGCCTGCGGCGAGAATAACAACATCCAATGACATGTGATTAATCCTAAATAAAGTATGTTCAGTGCTTAGGTTATTAAAAGATAAGCAATAAAAAAGGGTAACCTAGGCTACCCTTTTTTATTGTTGCGATGAAGCAAGATATGCTTATCGACGGATATTTTTACGCAGTTCAGAGATCGTACGCAGTTGCGCTGCCGCTTCTGCTAAACGTATTGCTGTGGCTGCATAATCAAAATTTTCCGATTGTTCTTGAATAGCATGTTCAGCAGCTTTTTTCGCTTCTAGCACAGCTACTTCATCAAGGTCAGCGGCACGGATTGCAGTGTCTGCTAAAACCTTAACTGATTTTGGCTGTACTTCGATAAAGCCACCAGAGATGTAATACACCTCTTCGGCACCACCTTGCTTAATTACCCGGACAGGGCCCGGCTTAATTGTAGAGATCAAGGGAGTGTGGCCAGGCAAAATACCCAAATCACCCATGTGACCATGAGCGATGACCATTTCGACCAAACCGGAGAACAACTCTTCTTCTGCGCTAACAATGTCACATTGGACTGTTATGGCCATATAGATCGCCTCAGTTTTAAGGCAGAGCGGACGCTTAAGCATCCGCCGCCATATTGCTCACCCATTAGGCTCGCAAATTACATTTTGTTCGCTTTTTCAATGGCTTCATCGATGGTACCAACCATGTAGAACGCTTGTTCTGGCATGTCATCGTAGTCACCATTCAAGATACCTTGGAAACCACGGATGGTTTCTTTCAGCGATACGTACTTACCTGGCGCACCGGTAAAGACCTCGGCCACGAAGAATGGCTGAGACAAGAAGCGCTGGATTTTACGTGCACGAGATACTAACTGCTTATCTTCTTCAGACAGCTCGTCCATACCTAGAATCGCAATGATATCTTTAAGTTCTGTGTAACGTTGCAATACATACTGAACGCCACGGGCACAGTCATAGTGCTCTTGACCAATCACTGCAGCATCAAGCTGACGTGAAGTTGAGTCCAGTGGGTCAATTGCTGGGTAAATACCCAAAGATGCAATGTCACGTGACAGTACAACGGTGGCATCCAAGTGCGCAAACGTCGTGGCTGGGGATGGGTCAGTTAAGTCATCCGCAGGTACGTAAACGGCTTGAATTGAAGTAATGGAACCTGCTTTAGTCGAGGTAATACGCTCTTGCAGAACACCCATTTCTTCAGCCAGCGTTGGCTGGTAACCTACCGCTGAAGGCATACGGCCTAACAGTGCAGATACTTCAGTACCGGCCAAGGTGTAACGGTAAATGTTGTCAATAAACAACAGTACGTCACGGCCTTCGTCACGGAACTTTTCTGCCATGGTCAAACCCGTCAGAGCAACACGTAAACGGTTACCTGGTGGCTCGTTCATCTGACCGTAAACCAGCGCTACTTTGTCGAGAACGTTGGAGTCTTTCATTTCGTGATAGAAGTCGTTACCTTCACGAGTACGCTCACCAACACCAGCGAATACTGAGTAACCACTGTGCTCGATAGCAATGTTACGAATCAGTTCCATCATGTTTACGGTTTTACCAACACCGGCACCACCGAACAGACCAACTTTACCACCTTTAGAGAACGGGCAAATAAGGTCAATAACCTTAATACCTGTTTCTAGAACTTCGTTGCCGCCCGCTTGTTCTGCATAAGAAGGTGCTGCGCGGTGAATA
This sequence comes from Denitrificimonas caeni, assembly GCF_027498055.1. Lineage (GTDB taxonomy): Bacteria > Pseudomonadota > Gammaproteobacteria > Pseudomonadales > Pseudomonadaceae > Denitrificimonas. Next base: position 425,965 of record NZ_CP114976.1, on the reverse strand, counting down.
CCCCAACGCTCTTCTTCGCCAATTGGACCGGCTTCATCGATTGGGTTACCCAATACGTCCATAATACGACCAAGGGTTTTAACGCCCACAGGTACAGTAATTGGACCGCCTGAGTTAACTACATCAAGACCACGTTTTAGACCTTCGGTCGAACCCATGGCAATTGTACGAACTACACCGTCACCCAACTGTTGTTGAACTTCCAGTGTAGTTTCAACGCCCTGAACTTGCAGTGCGTCATAAATGTTCGGGACCTGTTCGCGTGGGAATTCCACGTCGATGACGGCGCCGATAATTTGAACGATACGTCCGCTACTCATATCTGGTTCCTCTGAATATTTGAACCGTTCTTAAACCGCGGCTGCGCCGCCGACGATTTCTGAAATTTCTTGAGTGATTGCTGCTTGACGAGCCTTGTTGTAAACCAGTTGTAGGTTATCAATAAGATCGCCAGCGTTATCTGTCGCATTTTTCATTGCAATCATTCGAGCTGCTTGTTCGCATGCTGTATTCTCAACAACCGCTTGGTAGACCTGAGATTCGATATAACGAACAATCAGTGAGTCCAGCAATTGCTGAGCACCGGGCTCATAAATGTAATCCCAAGAACCAACACCGCCGCTATCCAATCCTTCGCCCTCAACCGCCAGTGGCACTAACTGCTCAACTGTTGGCTGCTGGGTCATAGTATTCACAAACTTATTGGATACTAAGTACAAACGATCGAGACGGCCTTCAGTGAAGGCATCCAGCATAATCTTAACGCTACCAATTAAGTCGCTAATCGCTGGCTGCTCACCAAGATCGGTGATTGCTGCAACGATTTTGCACCCTTGGCCTTTAAAGAAGCTCACACCTTTTTTACCAATCACGCAGAATTCTACTTCAACGTCATTGGGGTGAGAGTCTTTCATGTTCTTAAACAGGGCCTTGAACAGGTTAAAGTTCAGACCGCCGCATAGACCACGATCCGATGACACGATGATATAACCAACGCGTTTAACCGGACGTTCCACCATGAATTCATGCTCATACTCAGCATTGGCTTCAGCTAGATGGCCAATGACCTGACGTATGCGCTCTGCATAAGGACGACCAGTAACCATGCGCTGTTGTGCTCTGCGCATTTTACTAACCGCCACTTTTTCCATGGCATTGGTGATCTTTTGCGTACTTGTGATGCTCGCAATTTTACTGCGAATCTCTTTTGCGCCTGCCATTTGACACCCTTCAGGTTAAGCAAGCGGGAGCTTTAACGCTCCCGCTGCGGCTTACCAGCTCTGAGTGGCCTTAAACTTCTCGATACCTTCTTTAATAGAAGCATCGATATCGTTATTAAAGTCACCCTTCTCATTGATTTTCGCCATTAAGTCAGCGTAGTCACGTTTGAAGAAGGCTAACAAGGCTGCCTCGAAAGCACCCACTTTATTAACTTCTACATCAGTTAAGTAGCCACGCTCAGCAGCATACAGTGACACTGACATGTCAGCGATTGACATAGGTGCATACTGTTTCTGCTTCATCAGCTCAGTCACACGTTCACCGTGCTCAAGCTGTTTGCGCGTTGCTTCATCCAAGTCAGAAGCAAACTGAGCAAAGGCCGCCAATTCGCGGTACTGAGCCAGTGCAGTACGGATACCGCCGGAAAGCTTTTTAATGATCTTAGTTTGAGCTGCACCACCAACACGCGATACCGAGATACCTGCGTTAACTGCTGGACGGATACCTGAGTTAAACATCGATGACTCAAGGAAAATCTGACCGTCAGTAATAGAAATTACGTTGGTTGGTACGAACGCTGATACGTCACCGGCCTGGGTTTCAATGATTGGCAACGCGGTTAAAGAACCGGTTTTACCTTTCACTTCACCATTGGTAAACGCTTCAACGTACTCTTCAGATACACGTGATGCACGCTCCAACAAACGACTGTGGAGGTAGAACACGTCACCTGGGTAAGCTTCACGTCCTGGTGGACGACGCAACAGCAAGGAAATCTGACGATATGCAACAGCTTGCTTAGATAAGTCATCGTAAACGATTAACGCATCTTCACCGCGGTCACGGAAGTATTCGCCCATGGTGCAACCAGCATAAGGTGCTAAGTATTGCAGCGCAGCAGATTCAGAAGCACTTGCCGCAACAATAATAGTGTTGCTCAGTGCACCGTGCTCTTCGAGCTTACGTACGACGTTAGCAATAGTTGATTGCTTTTGGCCGATTGCAACGTAAACACACTTAATGCCACTGTCTTTTTGGTTAATGATGGCGTCAATCGCCAGAGCAGTTTTACCAATCTGACGGTCACCAATAATCAGCTCACGCTGACCACGGCCAACCGGGATCATCGCATCGACAGATTTGTAACCTGTTTGCACAGGCTCGTCGACCGATTTACGCCAAATAACACCTGGTGCAACTTTCTCAACTGCATCAGTTAGTTTGCTTTCGATTGGGCCTTGGCCATCAATCGGATTACCCAGTGCATCAACCACGCGGCCGAGTAGTTCTGGTCCAACCGGAACTTCAAGGATACGTCCTGTGCACTTGGCGCTCATGCCTTCGGTCAAACCGAATGCACTACCCAGGATTACCGCACCAACGGAGTCGCGCTCCAAGTTGAGTGCCATACCAAAAATGCTACCTGGGAATTCAATCATTTCACCGTACATTACATCGGCTAAGCCGTGGATACGTACGATACCGTCAGACAAGCTGACGATTGTGCCTTCATTACGGGCTTGCGCAGATACATCAAGCTTAGCTATACGCTGCTTGATAATCTCGCTAATCTCGGAAGGATTCAGTTGCTGCATGCCATGCCCCTCAAATCAGGATTTCAACGCTTCGGCTAACTTATTCAGTTTACCGCGGACCGAGCCGTCAATAACTAAGTCACCAGCACGAATATGCAAACCGCCAATTAAAGCGGGATTTACAGTCGCTTTGGGTTGAACGGTACGATCAAGCCGCTTGGATAAGGCGGCAGCCAGTGTTTGGAGTTGTTCTGCGCTAAGCTCAAAAGCAGATTCTACTTCAACCTCTAAAGTGCGATTTGCTTCAGCTTTAATAGCCTCAAACATCTCTTGCACCATAGGGAGTAAAGTCAAACGGTCATTCTCGCCAAGAACACGAAGAAAGTTGCCGAATGTTTCGTCGATATTGCCTTCGCACAGTTGCTTTAGAAACGCGACCTTGCCATCTCGAGTCAGCGCAGGGTTACCCAGCTGATTAATGATGACCGGCTCTGTTACCGCCGCTGCAGTTAATGCCAACATCGCAGACCAAGCGTCAACTTGACCTGCTGCTGAAGCATACTCGTAAGCTGCTTTTGCGTAAGGTCGAGCAAGCGTATTGATATTCAGCATCGCTTGCCTCGCTTAAAGTTGTGCGGCCAATTGTTCGACCATTTTATTATGAGCGCTTGCATCCACGGACGAACCGAGAATTTTTTCTGCACCCGTAATCGCTAATACTGAAACTTGCGCGCGAAGATCTTCTTTTACGCGGTTCACTTCAAGATCAATCTCTGCTTTGGCACTGGCCACTAAACGCTCGCCTTCAACGCGCGCTTGAACCTTTGCTTCTTCAACGATTTCACTTGCAGTTTTATTCGCTTTTTCAAGAAGCTCTGCTGCAGTTTTCTTAGTATCACGCAACATTTCTGTCGCTTTTTCTTGAGCAAGCTTTAAGTCGCGCTCAGCGCGCCCAGCTGCATCTAAACCTTCAGCAATTTTCTTCTGGCGAGCATCCATTGCATTCGTGATGGGTGGCCATACGAACTTCATGCAAAACCAGACAAAAATAGCGAAGGCAATCAATTGACCAACTAGTGTCAAATTAATATCCACTGATCTACCTCATGCTATTTCGTTGTTTATCTGAAAGATAACTTCGTGCAGTGAGTCATTGACTTACTGCACGATGAAATCGCTAGATTAGCCTGCCATACCTGGAGCTACAACGAAGATCAGGTACATTGCAATACCAACACCAATCATTGGTACGGCGTCAAGCAGACCAGCCATGATGAAGGTTTTAGTTTGTAATTGTGGTGCCAGCTCAGGCTGACGCGCTGTGGACTCAAGCAACTTTCCACCTAACAGTGCAAAGCCGATACCAGTAGCTAGTGCGCCCATACCAATGATGATGGCGGCAGCGATAATTACGATTTCCATAGTTACTCCTAGAGTTTTAAGTTTTCAAGTTTACAGTTAAAGTTTTGAATTAACGCTCGCTTTCGCGTCAATGGCTTTCGTGGGCTGCGCTCAGGTAAACGATTGTCAGCACCATGAAAATAAAGGCCTGTAGCGGGATCACCAGAATATGGAAGATTGCCCATGGCCCATAAAGCGCCCACTGTACGTAAAACGGCAGTAGCGCAATTAGGATAAACACCACTTCACCAGCGTACATGTTACCAAACAGACGCAAAGCAAGGCTTAATGGTTTGGTCAGTAGGCCCAATAACTCAAGGAACAAGTTAAACGGAATCAACGACCAGTGTTTAAAAGGGGTAAACGAAAGTTCTTTAGCAAAGCCACCCACGCCTTTAATCTTAATGCTGTAAAACACAATCAATAAGAAAACACCGATAGACACACCAAAGGTAGCGTTAGGGTCAGTGGTTGGTACGTATTTAAAGTATGGAACACCAGCAGCGGCAGCCAAACCTGGAATCACATCAACAGGAATCCATTTCAGGCTGTTCATCAGCAAAATCCACATGAAGATGGTTAATGCTAAAGGTGCAATTAATGCGCTACGACCATAGAAAGTGTCGCGAACCATACTCTGTACGAACTCAACAACCACTTCTACAAAGTTTTGTAGCCCTGTTGGTACACCCTCGTTGGCTTTAACAGCCACACGACGGAATAAAAATAGGAATAACACCCCCATTAAAATAGACATGATCATGGTATCCAGATGAATCGCCCAGAAACCCATTTCACTGGCTTCCTGTGCGGTTTGTGCAATCTGCCATTTACCGTCTAATTTACCGTAGGTAAGGTTTTGTAGGTGGTGCTGAATATACTCAGCAGAACTTTGTGCCATAAATGCCTCAACCGCTCAACGCTTTAGAAAGCTTTTAGTCAAAAGAAGTGATGTTGCAGAGGTCATCTGCACCAATATATAACCAATAAATACAGCAAATGCATTCAATGGTTTCACCGCCATGAACAGCAGTGCAAAAAACACTGCTGTAAGAATCAATTTTCCCATTTCACCAGCCCAAAAGGACTGGACAATCGCGCCTATTGAACGTGCGCCAAAATACTGGAACGCTTTGTACGTAAAATACACGTTCGGTATTAGCGCTATCAGCCCACCCAGCCATGCTGAGTACGCCGCGACCCATCCTTGAGATAAACCAAAAAGCAATCCGATCAGGATACTCATCGCCGCTTGTAACACGATAACGCGAAACATGGGCTGACGATGGAAAGCAACTTTATTTCGATACGCCAATGTAGTGCCTGATTCCTTTGCTATATCTTTCATTTTAAAATGAATAGCAACAAAATTGCGCGCAGAGTATAGGGTGCTAGCGCAATTCATTCAACTGTCATCTCGTTTTTTACGACCAACAGCTAAAACTTTAGCGTATATGCGCTAAAACACCCTGTAATTCGTCCAATGTTCCGTACTTAATAACCAACTGCCCTTTGCCCTTTGGGCCATGTTTAATCTGCACTTGAGTACCCAAGCGCTCAGCTAATTTTTGCTCTAAGCGTTTTACGTCGGGGTCAATGGCAGCTTTTTCTTGCTCGGGCTTATCCGCCAGCATATTACGAACCATTGCTTCAGTTTGTCGTACTGTTAAGCCTCTTGCGACAACATGTCGCGCCGCCTCTACTTGCTGCTCTACGGGTAAGCCAAGCAGCGCTCGAGCGTGACCCATTTCTAAGTCACCATGGGCCAATAAGGTCTTAACCTCGTCTGGCAAACCAATTAAACGTAGCAAGTTAGCCACACTGGCGCGCGATTTACCCACAGCATTAGCCACTTCTTGCTGAGTCAGCTCGAACTCTTTTTGCAAACGCTGTAAAGCAATGGCTTCTTCAACTGGGTTTAAGTCTTCGCGCTGGATATTTTCAATCAGCGCCATGGCAATCGCCGCTTCGTCACTGACATCACGCACTAAAGCAGGGATAGTTTGTAACCCTGCCAACTTGGCCGCACGCCAGCGCCGCTCACCGGCAATAATTTCATAGCTATGGGCCGTTAACGGACGCACTACGATGGGCTGCATCACCCCTTGAGCTTTAATTGATTGCGCCAGCTCTTCGAGACTGGCCTGATCCATATCCCCACGGGGTTGATACTTGCCGCGCTGAATGCAGTCTAATTTTAAATGCTGTAATTCTTTAGCATCAACCTCTGCGGTTGGCTCTTGCAAAGTGTTCGCTGTCGCACTGCTCAGTAATGCATCAAGTCCTCGTCCGAGGCCGCGTTTTTTAACCGCCATAATGATTCCTTATGTGCGTGTTGCAGCACGCTGACTGGCGCGTTGACGACGGGATAACTCACCGGCCAACGCTAAATAAGCTAAAGCTCCACGTGATTGCTTGTCATAGGCTAAAGCTGGCAAACCATGGCTGGGCGCTTCTGCTAAACGCACGTTACGTGGAATGACCGTGTCATACAGTTTGTCACCGAAGTGCTCTTTTAATTGCTGTGAGACATCATTGGTCAAACTCAAGCGCGGATCATACATGGTTCGCAAAATACCTTCTATTTGCAGCTCCGGATTCAACTGGTCGGCAATGCGTTGGATACTGCCAATCAAGTCCGTTAAACCTTCCAAAGCAAAATACTCGCACTGCATGGGGATCATCACCCCGTCGGCGGCCACCAAGGCATTAATCGTCAGCATGCTTAAGGATGGCGGGCAATCAATTAAAATATAGTCATAATTACCCCGTACCGGCTTTAACGCTTCAAGCAAGCGTCGCTCTTTGTTGGGCAAGTCCAGCAAGGCCACTTCTGCAGCAATTAAGTCGCGGTTCGAGGGCAGCAATTGATAACCACCGTGCTCAGAAAACTGCATCACATCAATTAAATCTGCTTGACCAGTTAACACATCCAGCACTGAGTGCTGCAAGCTGTGCTTATCAATACCGCTGCCCATGGTGGCGTTACCTTGCGGATCGAGGTCAATCAGTAACACATGACGGCGTGTTGCCACCAATGAGGCCGCCAAGTTAATGCAAGTTGTAGTTTTACCGACACCGCCTTTCTGGTTGGCAATAGCCAAGACCTTACCCATACCGTCTCCTCAGTTTTACTGGCGATGCAAGATTAATAAATGGCGCTGGCCCTGACAGCCCGGCACTTTTAATGTGTGACAAGCGTCAAGTACAAAGTCGTCCGGCAGCGCCTGCAACTCATCATCAGGCTGCACACCTTTCATCGCTAGCCAGCGGGTTTGCAGATTACCAAGGTGGCGCGTCCAATTACTAAAATCAGCTAAAGAACTGAATGCTCGCGAGATAATGCCAGAGAAAGCCTGCTCTGGGGTAAAGGCTTCAGCACGGCTGTGGATAACTTCGAGGTTATGCAAACCGAGTTCCAACTTCACCTGAGTTAAAAAGCGTGTTTTTTTCCCATTAGAGTCCAACAGAGTGAGTTTTCTTTCAGGAAAAATAATAGCCAAAGGAACCCCCGGCATACCGCCGCCGCTGCCCACATCCAACCAGTTGTCACCGTACTGCTGGACATACTCAACCACACTTAAGCTATCGAGCAAGTGTCGTGACACCATTTCATCTGGGTTGCGCACTGCGGTTAAATTGTAAGCTTTATTCCACTTGATCAATAAGCCTAAATATTGCAGCAACTGTTCTTGCTGCTGTTCACTTAAGGCAACATTAAGCTGCTTAGCCCCTTGCGTGAGCTCTTGTGCATGCTGTGTGGTAACGGTCATGAATCTGGCTGCTCCAAACTTGTACTGGCTTTACGCTTTTTCAAATGCACCATCAATAACGAGACTGCTGCTTGAGTCACACCAGGAATCCGTGATGCCTGGCCAAGAGTTTCCGGGCGACTGCTGGATAACTTTTGTTGAATTTCTTTTGACAGGCCTGAAATTGCCGTGTAATCCATATCAGCCGGCAGTTTTACTTCTTCGCTAGCTCTTAGCTTAGCAATATCCTCCAGTTGACGACTGAGGTAGCCCGCATATTTGGTTTTAATCTCAATTTGTTCGGCAATTTGCTCATCAGTAATTCCGCCACCGGTGACAGCGATTAAATCAAGGTAGTTAATCTCGGGACGGGCCAATAAATTCAATAAATTGTATTCATGGGTCAGTGGCGTATTGAACTTCTCCATTACTGCTTCACCAAGCGGTGTACCGGGGCGTACCCAAGTATCTTTTAAACGCTGCTCTTCTTGCACAATGGCTTCGCGTTTGGCTTCAAAAAATGCCCAACGGGTATCGTCAACCAGTCCAATCTCACGACCTTTCTCGGTAAGACGCATATCGGCGTTATCTTCACGCAAAATTAAGCGGTATTCAGCGCGCGAGGTAAACATGCGATACGGCTCTTGCGCACCTAAGGTGATTAAGTCGTCAATTAACACGCCCAAGTACGCTTCATCACGGCGTGGATGCCAACTGTCTTTGCCTTGCGCACGTAACGCAGCATTACTGCCGGCTAACAACCCTTGAATACCTGCTTCTTCGTAACCGGTGGTGCCGTTGATTTGTCCGGCAAAGAATAAACCATCGATCACTTTGGTTTCTAAGCTGTATTTCAAATCCCGTGGATCAAAGTAATCGTACTCAATAGCATAGCCTGGACGAATAATATGCGCATTTTCCATCCCGCGAATGGAGTGGACTAAATCCAGTTGCACATCAAAAGGTAAGGATGTGGAAATACCATTGGGGTACAACTCGTGAGTTCTTAAGCCTTCAGGCTCTAAAAATATCTGATGGCTGTCTTTATCGGCAAAACGATGAATTTTATCTTCAATGGATGGGCAGTAACGTGGGCCAATGCCTTCGATTACGCCTGCATACATGGGCGAGCGATCGAGATTTTTAGCAATAATCTCGTGAGTTTTAGTGTTGGTGTGGGTAATCCAGCAACTCACCTGCTCTGGATGTTGCTCACGATTGCCCATAAATGACATCACCGGCATGGGAGTATCACCCGGTTGTTCAGTCATCACTGAGAAGTCAACGGAGCGCGCATCAATGCGTGGTGGCGTACCTGTTTTTAAACGATCAACGCGCAATGGTAATTCGCGCATACGTTTTGCTAAAGCATTTGCGGGTGGATCACCGGCACGTCCACCGGAGTAATTTTGTAAACCAATATGGATTTGACCACCTAGGAATGTTCCAGTGGTGAGGACCACGTTATCAGTAAAAAAACGTAAGCCCATCTGGGTGACAACACCACGCACACTGTCGTTTTCGACAATTAAGTCTTCAGCGGCTTGCTGAAAAATCCATAAGTTGGGTTGGTGTTCAATGACTTCACGAATCGCTGCTTTATAAAGTACACGGTCAGCTTGTGCACGAGTGGCACGGACTGCTGGTCCTTTGCGGCTATTTAATATACGAAACTGAATACCACTGAGGTCTGCTGCAGTAGCCATAGCACCACCGAGCGCATCAATTTCTCTAACCAAGTGGCTTTTACCAATCCCGCCAATAGCTGGATTACAGCTCATTTGTCCGAGAGTTTCGATGTTGTGTGTGAGTAATAAGGTTTTTACTCCCATACGCGCAGAAGCTAAAGCTGCTTCAGTACCCGCATGGCCACCACCAATTACGATCACATCAAAACGGGAAGGATAATCCACCATACACCTCAGGATTGTAGATAAAAACGAACGAATTCTGTGCTACTGCCATAAATCGTGACGATCTAGCATTTTCAGTTGAGTTATCTGCTTGGCTGTTAGCGAGTTCTAAGACCGCAATAGTATAGATTTTTACGCGACTTTGCAGAAGGTTTGATCACATGGCTTCTGTTCAGCGGTCAAGCTGGGGATAAACAATAGTAAGTTAAGTATAAAGATATAAAGCTTATTATTACTGCTATTACTAGTCAGCCTGTTATTTGTGTATATCTCCATAAAACTCTTTAAATACAAAGAGTTACAAACATAACAAGGGTGTAGAGAAGTGCCCTTGAGGGCGCTGGATAAGCAAGTTAAGCCTGTGGATAAAAGCAATAGTTATCCACAGATGGAGTTATCCACAGTTTTAGCCACTGCTTATCAACCATGCTCAGCTACGGTTCTCCACAGGGCTTACTGACGAAATATATTTATAGAAATGCGTAAATTGCCTGTTTAGCAAATGCTTTAGCTTAAATAAGGAGGATAAAAAGTGTCGTGCCCGAGCACTGTCGGTTAAAAAATAGTTTAAATAGCTGTGAAAGCTGAGGAAAAAAGGAAGGGATAGAGCAAATGCTGGAGTGAATTACAGCTCGATAACGCTCAAACGCAGTAAGACAATGCGCCTACATGGGGAAGGTAGGCGCATGCAAGAAAGGAGTATCTGCTTAATTACGGCGAATAATAGTGCCGCGATCACCTACGGCGTACACCACGTCTGCTTGGGTGGCGCAGACCGCACGCAAACCGACATCCGTGCCACTCTCCTCTGTCAGCCACTGATCGCCATCTAGGCGCATGACACTGCCGTTGGTACCCACAATAAACACCCCCGCTTGCTCTGAGCCGGCAATCCCCAGCAAGTCAGCGCGTAAACGCGTAGCCATCAGTTGCCAACGCTGACCATTAAAGTGCGCCAAGGTGCCGGATAAGCCAACCGCGTAAATATTGCTCAGGCTATCGCCCCAGATACCGTAGAGAAAGTTCTCACTGCCGATATTGAAATCCGCCCATTCGGAGCCGTTATAACGCAGTACTAGACCAAAATCCCCAGGCGCGAGCATGCGTTGCGCATCCCAAGCCCAGAGGCTATACAGCGCAGATTTTGTACCACTGGGCATGCGCTGCCAGCGTAAGCCATCAAAGTGTAGGATTAAGCCTTCATCGCCCACGGCAAAAATAGAATTGGGTCCACTGCCCCACATACCTAGAATGGTGATATCTAAATGCAGATCAAAGTGCAACGACCACTCTTCGCCATCAAAGCGGTAAATACGACCTAACTGCCCCGCGGCAAATAGACCACTGCCGCTATCCCAAACACAGTGCACTGCCAGCTCACTGGGGGCTGGTAATTGCTGCCAACTGCCGGCAACTAAGTGCAGTACCGTACCTGCTTCACCACAGGCGTAACAGCTGCCATCTGGGCCTTCAGTAACATCCCAAAGCTGTTTTTTACTGGGAGACGGCATAATTTCCCATGGGCTTTTTGTTGCTGCTTGTGGCGGTGGCGCCAGCGCTTGGGTGAAATCATTGGCTGCGGTCATCACTGTACCGTAATCCCCCACCACCAAAGCTTCGCCTGTGGATAACACAATAATGTCCATCAGGTCATGACGGCAATTGCTTTCCAGCTTATCGATACGCCAGTTATTTAAGTAATACAGGTGGCCCTGATCACCGACAATCAGCACACCGTCTTTATAGCTTTTTAGGGCACGCAAGCGCGGCATATCTTCATTAAAGTCTAAGGCTTTAAATACCCCATCTTTATAAAGAACCAGCTCACCACGAAAGCCGCCTTTATCCACAAAGTAACGCCCACCGCCTAGCAATAGACTGCCGTCATCCAGTAGCAAGAGCGCATGAAAGCCAGAGCTTAACGGGCATTCTAAACTTATCCACAGGCCGTCTTGATTGCGCATTAGCACTGTACCTTCAGCGCCAGCGGCATAAACTTTATTGTCTGGTGCACAGAGTACAGCACGTAGGTTAATGTCTGTGTGGCTGACTTCGCGTTGCCAGTGTTGGCCGTCAAAGTGCAGGATAAGACCATCATCGCTCACCGCCCAAGCTCGGCCTTGGGAGTTGCCATCAATGGCAAATAAGGGCGTATTTTCTTCACAGGCAGCAAAGCTGCTCGGTGCGTTGATCAATTACGCCGCCGCGCAAACTCTGCCATTGCTCACCGTCGTAATGTAGCAGCGTGCCCATCCAGCCAACGGCAAAAATATTGTCCTCGGTCAGCCCCCAAATACCGTGTAAAGGTAATTGTGCCGGCACCTCCATAGGTTGCCAAAGTCGACCATTACTATCGCTTTCACCGTTATAGCGCAGCACCATACCTTCATCGCCAACCACCATTAAGGTGTTGTTGATAACTATGCCAGACCATAAAACATCGCCATCCCCCGCATTTACTTCAGGCACTCGATGCCAAGGTGCCCGATTTGGCGCTGTGTTATCGCCGTTTAAAAGTTTGCTGAAAAAACGACGGCGCTGCGGTGCTGATGTTTCGCTCATGGCAACATACTCAAGTAAGGGACTATAAAGAGGCTAAGCTGTTAGTACAGCAATACGGTCTATGCTACAGCGTTGGCGGGCTTGACCGACCCAACAACGCCTGTAATTGCTGGCGTAAAGCATCCTGTTGCTCTGCCGGTACCTGACTGAGTGCCTGCTCAATCTCTGTTTGTGGTAGTTGGGCTTGGGTTAGGTCTTGTAAAGACTGTGCAGCAGCTTCGGCGAACACCGCCTGTGTGTGCTTGATACAGGCTTGTACCATAGGCGCAAAAGCCAATGCTTCTGGACTGTTTTTTTCCGCCAGAATAGCTGGAACACCTTGATCAGAGGCTGTGGATAACTTTAGCGATAAGGGAATCTGAGCAACAGACTCAACACCGGCATCAGCCAAAGCTTGAGCTAAGTGCGCGCGCGGGAACAGATGAAATTGTTCAGCGCAGTTTGGGCAAGTGACCCCAGCCATATTTTCCACTACACCTATTAACGGTAAATTACGCTCTTGGCAAAAACGCACCGCTTTGATGCTGTCCATGAGCGCGACTTCTTGTGGTGTTGTAGCTAACAGCGCTGCTACATCATGGCCTTCGAGCATATCCGCTAAAGTGATCAACTCATTGCCGGTACCGGGTGGCATATCTATTACGAGATAATCCAGCGGACCCCAATCAAATGAACCAATGAGGTGGTGCATAAAATCGTGCTTATAGGCATCGCGCCACACGATAGGGGTATCGTCGCGCTCCATCATAAAGGCTAACGATCCCACCAAGACGGGGTATTTAAGTTCGGCATGGGTGAAGGCTTTCGGTGGCAAACCCTGTTTGCTTAAACGTATTTGTTCACCGACAAAACCAAAGAAGCGGCTTTGATTGGGGCCGTGAATATCGGCATCAGCCACACCGACGCGATACCCTTCAGCAGCTAAACCTGCAGCAAGGTTAGCGGAAACCGTGCTTTTACCCACCCCTCCTTTATTGGCCATGACCATAATGATCTGGCCAATATCGGCGAGGCGCGCTTCAATTAAGCGTTTTTCGTGTTTGCCTTTCTCGAGTCTGCAGTGATCGTCTTCTGGGCAGAATTGGCAGGCATGTCCTCGTCCACAATCTTATCTTTTACGCTGAGCTACCTTTGATGAGGAAAGCAATATTCTAAATAAATTGATTCGAGGTTCCATTGCAGCGGCGTTACTTGCGATGGTAGTGCAGCCCAGCTTGGCTAATGCTGAAGGTGATGCAGCAGCTGGCGCTGGAAAAGTAGCTTTGTGTGCTGCCTGTCATGGTATGGATGGTAAATCGATTGCTAGCATTTATCCAAACCTCGCTGGGCAATGGGCTGCTTATTTAGAGAACTCACTAAAAGCCTACCGTGCGGGTGAGCGCAGTGGTGGGATGTCAGCCATGATGACCCCACAAGCAACTAACTTAAGTGATGAAGATATTGCTGCGTATTACAGCCAGCAGTAACCGCTTTAGGGCGAGAAAATTCTCGCCCTTATTCGTTAGCTGATTTTTAATACAGGTTTAATACTGATACCGCAGGCAGAGTCAGCAAAAGCTTGGTTGATTTGCTCAAAACTATAAAATTTAACCAGCTTATCAAAAGGGAACCGCCCTGCTTTGTAATACGCCACCAGCTGGGGGATAAAGACGCGTGGCACTGCATCACCTTCAATCACCCCAACCATCTTTTTACCTTCCGCCATCAGATCATTGTGAATATCTAGAGTGACCTCTGGAGTAATTCCCACAATAGCAACTGTGCCCAAAGGCCTTAAAGCGTTTAGCGATTGCTTAATTAGCAAGGGTACACCTGTCGTTTCTATAGCGTAGTGGCTACCGCCATCTGTGATCTGTTTGATTTCGGCAACCACATCAACATTTTTACCATTTAATACATGAGTAGCGCCAAGCTCTTTGGCCAGCTCTAGACGGTTTTCATGCACATCAACGGCAATAATATGTTGGCAGCCGGCAATTTTAGCCGCCATCACAGCGCTTAAACCCACAGCTCCAGCACCATAAACCACAAGACTGGAAGCAAAATCAGGTTTTAAGTTATTTAGCACCGTACCCGCACCGGTTTGAATACCACAGCCCAGTGGACCCAATAGCGCCAGATCAACATCCGCATCCACTTTCACCGCATTGCGCGACTTAACCACAGCATAAGTGGCAAACGATGACTGGCCAAAAAATGTAGCGAGCGATTCTTCGCCTTGTGCCAAACGTCGGCTGCCATCGTCCATAGCACCACCGAAATTCAACTGATTAAAGCTGTCACACACCGTTGGATGCCCAGTTAAACAATGGCCGCAGTTAGCGCAATGAGCAAAGGATAAAACCACAGGATCACCGACCTGAAGATCCGTTACTCCAGCCCCTACCCTTTCAATAATTCCAGAGCCTTCGTGGCCAAGTACAATTGGGAATGGAGCAATGCCCAGATCCCGTGCCACCACATCAGTGTGGCAGACTCCAGCTGAGACAATGCGTACCAGTACCTCATCAAATTCAGGCTTGGCCAGCTGAACGTTTTCTAATTTAAAGTCTTCACCCAACCCATGGGTTACTGCTGCTTTAATCTGCATTACCACTACCTCAATAAAATATATCGCTGTGGATAAGTATATTTAGACCATCATTAAAATGGATATTGCCGCGCACTACGCTGCACACTCAGCCATTGCACAGTAGTAAACTCTTCTAACGCCCAATCACCATTAAAGCGGCCTAGGCCTGAGTTTTTCTCACCGCCAAACGGCAGATGTGCTTCATCATTTACCGGCATGTCATTGACGTGGGCCATACCTGCTTTAATCTGCCGCGCGAATTGTAAGCCGCGATCGATATTGGCACTAAATACCGCGGCTGACAGGCCAAAGTCGGTGCTATTGGCCAGCTCTAAAGCATGTTGTTCATTTTCTGCACACTGAATGCCTACTACTGGGCCAAAAATCTCCTCAGTGCTGAGCTGCATATCGGCTTGTACATTGGTGAAGATATAAGGCGACATCATTTGCCCACTCACTTGCCCTTCCAAAACCAAGGTTGCGCCCTGCTTTTTTGCAGTTTCGATTTTCTTTAGTAAACCAGTAAGCTGTGCTTGATTGATAATGGGGCCAAGGGCAGTTTCTAAGTGTGCCGGATCGCCAACCTTAAGTTTTTTTACCTGGGCAACAAACTTTTCAACAAATAACTTATACACAGACTTATCAACAATAATACGGTTGATCGCCATGCAGATTTGCCCTTGGTGCAAAAACTTGCCAAACACTGCAGCTTTTACCGCTTGCTCAAGATCAGCATCATCGAGCACGACAAAGGGGCTATTACCGCCTAACTCTAAAGATACTTTTTTCAGATAACGACCACTGTTAGCCAGCACAGCAATGTTTTTACCCACAGGGGTTGAGCCTGTGAAGGAAATTAATCTCGGCAGCGGATGCTCTACAAAGGCATCACCTATTTCAGCGCCGGAACCAACCACCACACTGAGCAAACCTTTAGGTAAACCTGCTTCAGAAAAAATACGTGCAAGCAATAAACCACCGCTAATGGGTGTATCACTGGCTGGCTTAATCACCACAGCGTTGCCTAAAGCCAATGCTGGCGCAACAGAGCGCTGTGATAAATGTAGCGGAAAATTCCACGGGCTAATGACGCCAACGACACCAACAGGTTGCCGGTATACAAGGTTTTCTTTGCCTGGAATATCACTACTCATGGTTGCACCATGAACTCGATAAGGCATGCTGGCTGCTTCTTGAGTAATCCCGCGAGCACTGCCCCACTCAATAGTCGCCTTAAGGCGAGTGCTGCCAGACTCATGAATTAACCAGTCAATTATTTCCTCTTTGCGCTGATCAAAAATCTCAACCACCCGCAACAACACTGCTGAGCGAGTTGCTGGCGCTGTTTGCGCCCAATCAATTTGTGCACGCGCAGCTACTTGATAAGCTTCATCTAAGTCGGTAACGCTAGCAGTACGGATGGCAGCTAATTGCTCGCCAGAATATGGGTTAGTAACAGTATTGATCGTCTCGCCACTGCCTTCTCGCCAGTTACCAGCTAACAGTTGTAAGTGAAAATCACCATAAATCTCTGTCATAAAATCATCCTCATGGCCTACGTTTAAACTTTACCAGCAGTGTAACTGTTTATCGGTAGCATGCTAACCAAGGGCTAGCTGAGTTTTATCCCCAACACTGCTTTACAGTTTTTATGGCTACTGAGCAAAAAAATGGCCGCACTAACGAATCAGCGCGGCCATTTAAATTATGACTAGGAAAGTTATCCACAGATTAATACACAGCTAAAAGTGCTGTGGGTAAATCTTATACACAAGCAAGCCGCGGGGATTTTATTTACCGATACAAAAGCTAGAAAAAATACGTCCCAATAAATCATCTGCAGTAAACTCACCGGTGATTTCACCTAGAGCCTGTTGTGCTAAACGTAAATCCTCAGCCAATAACTCACCGGCACTGGCATGGGTAAGCTGTTGATAACCATTGGCTAAGTATTGCTCAGCTTGCCTTAACGCATCTAAGTGACGGCGACGGGCACTGAAGCTGCTTTCTGCTGTTTGGCTATAGCCCATGCAGCTTTTTAAGTGCTCCCTAAGCAATTCAACTCCTTCACCACTGCGGGCACAGAGGTTAATCGTAATGTGCCCAGCGCTATTGCTGTGTACAGCCACAGGTTCGCCAGATAAATCCACTTTGTTACGAATTAAAGTGACTTGCTCAGGATTTGGTGTGCTATCAAGAAACTCCGGCCAGAGTGCAAAAGGATCAACTGCTTCGTCAGAGCTGGCATCCACCACCAGTAAAATACGGTCCGCGCTATTAATAGCTTTTAGCGCTCGCTCAACCCCAATCTTTTCCACTTGATCGGCAGTGTCGCGCAAACCTGCGGTGTCGGTTACATGCAGTGGCATCCCATCAATGTGGATATGCTCGCGCAATGTATCCCGCGTGGTACCTTCAATATCCGTGACAATGGCCGCTTCATAACCAGCTAGGCTATTGAGTAGGCTGGATTTTCCAGCATTGGGCCGGCCAGCAATTACCACACTCATGCCATCGCGCAATAAAGCACCTTGCCCTGCTTCGCGCACCACTTCTTTAAGCTCAGCTTGTACATCTGTGAGTAACTTTAAAATATGGCCGTCAGCCAAGAAGTCGATTTCCTCTTCAGGAAAATCAATCGCTGCTTCCACATAAATACGCAAAGCAATCAGCTGTTCAGTGAGCGCATTAACCCGCTGCGAAAACACCCCCTGCAAAGAGCGCAGAGCATTACGTGCTGCCTGTGTCGAGCTGGCTTCAATCAGATCAGCAATGGCTTCGGCTTGAGCTAAATCCAGTTTATCGTTGAGAAATGCGCGCTCACTGAACTCACCTGGGCGAGCTAAACGTGCGCCTAGTTCAACACAGCGCTGCAAAAGCATGTCCAGCACTACAGGACCGCCATGGCCTTGCAACTCCAAAACATCTTCCCCGGTAAAAGAGTTTGGTCCGGCAAAATACAGCGCTAAACCTTCATCAAGTGCTTGCTGCTGATCGGCATAAAAAGGACCGTAATGGGCATAACGGGGTGTTAATTCACGGCCAGTCATTTGCTGGGCAATGGTTTTTGCCAGCTGGCCAGAGACTCGAACAATCCCTACTCCGCCACGACCTTGTGCAGTAGCAATAGCGGCAATGGTGTCGCGCGACATAGGCATAATATTTCCCTCAACTCTAATCAGAAAGCACAACGCCCCTAAGAAGGGGCGTTGTTAACTTGTTGGTTTCGACTAACTGGATTTAGCAGCACCCATCGATTTTTCAATCTTGCGGGTAATGTACCACTGTTGCGCAATGGACAGGAGGTTGTTAACCACCCAGTACAGTACTAAACCTGCAGGGAACCAGAGGAAGAAGAAGGTAAAGATAATCGGCAACAGCTTCATAACTTTAGCTTGCATTGGGTCTGGTGGAGTCGGGTTGAGTTGCTGCTGCACAAACATACTTAAGCCCATGATAATTGGCAGGATAAAGTATGGGTCTTTGCTGGATAAGTCAGTTATCCACAGTATCCAAGGTGCTTGGCGCATCTCTACGCTTTCTAGCAGTACCCAGTATAAAGATAAGAACACTGGCATCTGTACCAAAATCGGTAAGCAGCCACCAAGTGGGTTAATCTTCTCTTTTTTATACAGCTCCATCATGCCTTGTGAAAGCTTTTGGCGATCATCAGCATACTGTTCTTTTAGCGCGGCCATTTGTGGAGCAACGGCACGCATCCGCGCCATAGATCTATAACTGGCGGCTGATAGTGGGAAGAATGCCAGCTTAATCAATACTGTTAAAGCAACAATCGACCAACCCCAGTTGCCTAACACGCTGTGGATAAGACTCAGTAACCAGAAAATAGGCTGAGCAATAAACCAGAGGAAACCGTAATCCACAGTTAACTCTAAACCTGGTGATAGAGCTTTTAGGTGGCTCTGAATTTTCGGACCGGCATATAAAGTTGCTGTTGCTTGCGCATGTTGCCCTGGTGCTACGCTCAGAGCTGGCGCTGTATAACCAACAATATAGTTACCTTTGGAGTCTTTACGGGTGCTTATTTGATTGGTTTGCTCAAAATCAGCTACCCAGGCAGTCACAAAATAGTGTTGTAGCCAAGCTACCCAGCCACCTCGAACAGTCTCATTAAACTTTTTGTCATCCATATTGCTCATGGATAACTTTTTATAAGGCTCGTCAGGAGTCCACACCGCTGCACCTAAATAAGTTGCGGTGCCGGTTGCTGTAGTTGATGACGGATCGCCTTGGCCATCACGCTTTAACTGGGCAAATAAATTACCTTGCCACTCTTGATCACTCTGGTTATCCACAAGGTAAGTTAAGTTAACTTGGTAGGCTTCGTCGTTAATGCACTCAACTTTACGCTGACTGATTTCACGTGGCGAGCACTCTAGGTTTAAACCGCGGTGCAGAGTAAAGCGTTTGGTGTAATTCACACCATTATCTTGAAAAGACAGATCAACATTTAATTGATCATGGCCGTCTTCAAGGTTGAAATTTTGCTGAGTAACACTGTACAGCGGACGTCCTTTGGCGCTGGCATCAGGACCATCAGCACCTACCAAACCACTTTGCGCAACATAAACACGCTCAGTACTGTTTTCAAATAACTGTAATGGGATGTCTGGATTGGATGCATTACGTGGATACTGACTGAGTTTTAACTCAACGATATCGCCGCCTTTAGGGTCTATGGCTAATTGCAGTACATCAGTTTGTACGTAAATTAGATCGTCGCTGACCGCAGTGTTGGCTAACGTAGGGTCTTGGGTAATCTCATTGACAGCAACAGGTAAATCTTCATTGTTACTCGCTGCTTTTTTAGTTGCAGTTACTTGATTTGAAGATGCTTGACTGGCTGAACTTGATTGCGTGGTCGCAGCTGTTACTGGTGCCTGGCCGTAGTCTTGGTTCCACTGAAGAACCATCATATAAGACACAACAGCTAAGGCTACGAGCAGGATCGTACGTTGGATATCCATAGTTACTCGGCCGTAGAAGATGAACAGGAGGGAGTTGGTACGGGATCAAAACCGCCCGCATTCCAAGGATGACAACGTCCTAGTCGTCGAGTTGCTAACCAGCCACCGCGTAGTGCTCCATGTTGTTCAATCGCTTCAATGGCGTAGGCCGAACAGCTTGGATAAAAACGACAATGACTAGCCATCATTGGACTGATTGCATAGCGATAAAACTTAATTGGCAAAATAACCAGCTTACGCATTGGTTTGCCCTGTTGAATTTGCTTGATCTGCTGCTAAACGTTGGCGGGCCAAGCGTTTCCACATTTTATCGAACTGTTGTCGAAGCTCAATATTAGACAAGTCAGCAATACCCCTGCGGGCTACAATTACGCAGTCAACGCCCGTCAAAATACTTTGATTATGACGAAAAGACTCACGTATTTGACGTTTTATTCGATTGCGTTCAACAGCTAGTTTTACGCTTTTTTTACCAATAACCAACCCGAGACGTGGATGTTCGAGTTGGTTATCACGAGCTAGTAACAAGACATGTTTGCTTGAAACTTTATGTGTTGCTGAATCAAAAACAGCTTTAAATTGCTGAGGTGTCAGCAGCCGCTTTTCTCGGCCAAAGCCTAGATCCATGCTGTGCTCGATTGGATTATGCGCTCAAACGCTTACGGCCTTTAGCACGACGACGCTGAATTACAGCGCGACCGCCTTTGGTTGCCATGCGAGCACGGAAACCGTGGTTACGAGCGCGTTTTAGAGTGCTGGGTTGGAATGTACGTTTCATGATTCGCTACCTGGTGACTTCTTTGGGCAAAAGGGGGCCCGAAGTGGTCCCCGTTAAATAGACCCGCAATTCTAGTGAAAGCTGAGCCTTAGGTCAATTATCTACCGCATTTGTTTCTTCTTTTCTGTTAACACGCTTTTTTCTAGGTTGAGTTTTTACCCTGTTGTGAGAGATAGATTAAATTAAGAATGAATATATAAAGCTTGTTAATGCTGTTATTACTACTGAGCTTAATTTCTGTGGGTAACCATTTAAAAGTATTGTTTATCAATGACTTATGAGTTTTTGTAGTCTGTGGTGAACGGGTGCTGTAGGTGTGTGCTGAGGGCAAATAAGCTGTGCATAAGTTGTCTAGTTATCCACAGCTCGCTTGTCAACAGAGTTACCCACAGCTTATGGCCATGGGTCTAAGCCAGGTTCTCCACAGGGTTTAAATCGATCTAAAAGCCTTATAAAGCCAGTAAATGGCTTAATAAAAAATAGTCCAAACGGCAATGCTTGCATACCAAAGTACAGCTGAGCGGACTAAAAGCAGCCAAATATCATCTAAAGTACGTGTGCCCTTTTCGCCTAAGGCCTCACTAGGTGCTTCAACGGCTGCGCGACCGGTTTTACTTAGCAGGTTGTTAGCGGGCTCGTTAATGCACAGTAAGTCATGCATTAGCACCTGATTAACTGTGTTGAAATTACCAATTAAGGCAAAACTGATACTCAGTAGACGTGCAGGTAGCCAATCTAAAACGTGTAAAAAACGTGTGGCAACACCTGCCGCTTGCGGCCATTGTGATTGCTCAGCAGTGAGTACCAGTAGGCGGTAGGTGAGTGCCGCAATGGGGCCGCCAATCAGGTAAAAGAAAATAATCACGAAAAAGCCTTGGAAGCCCTGCCAGAGTAAATTGCCTTGTACCGCTTGTAGTAGGCCTGCCGGCTCTTCGGATTGAATCAGTAAGTCGCGCTGGGCCGCTAAGCTGGCGGCATGGGTATCTTGTCTACGCCAAGCATCTCTAAATGGTCCTAGCGCGGCGCGCAGGTCGCCACGACTTAAACTATAAAGCAGGATGAGAAGGTGCACAGGAATCAGTAGTAGACCGTACATAACTGATTTGAGAGCGATGAGGAGCAACGCTAAAGCAACCACCGGCAAACTTAACGCTAGGATTAAAGCCAAGGTGTGTTGTTGTGGGAGAAGCTTGTTGCAACGCTTTAATTGCTCGTACCACCATTGGTCTTGTTGCAGAGCTTGTCGCCAATTGGAAAGCTTTTCAATTACTAGGGTGAGTATTAATACTAGAAAACTCATGATTTTTCTCCATGTTGTTTAGCCTGTAGGCGTTGCCAAATAAAGGCAGGCCCTGGGTCCGTTTTGCGGTCTGGGGCAATATCACTGTGACCACAGATTCGCTCTGCAGTGATGAGTGGATAGTGCTGAGTTAATTCTGCAACCAGTTGGTTAAGGCTTTGGTATTGTGCGTCGCTATAAGCTAGGTTATCTACGCCTTCAAGCTCAATGCCTAAGGAAAAATCATTACAGTTCTCACGGCCGTTAAATGTGGAGATCCCAGCATGCCAAGCGCGGTCTTGGCAGCTTACAAATTGAGTTATGGCACCGTCACGTTCGATAAAAAAGTGAGCTGAGACAGTCAAACCATCTAAGTCAGCAAAGTAAGGGTGGGCATCAATAGGCAGTTGATTGGTGAATAAGGCTTCTACCATGCCTGTGCCAAACTGCCCTGGTGGCAAGCTAATGTTGTGGATTACCAGTAGAGATATTTCTGGGCTGGGTCGTGAGTTGTGATTTTCAGACGGCAGTTGTCGTACGCCGTTTACCCAGCCGGTGTTGGGATTTAGTTTTAAGGTTGGTGCGCATTGCATAAAATATCCTGTAAAGCTGACTGAATATTGGGCATAAAAAGAGATTGGCTTAAGCAACTTACTGTGCCATTAGCCTGCTCAATAGCCTAGTCACTAACAGATATATTTTAGCTTTATAGGTGGGGGGACTGTATAACAAGACAAGGTGACAGCGGTTTAATCAGGCTGCACTGTTATTTTGTGATTTAGAAAAAAGATGTCGTAGGTTAAAAAAATTAAGGCCGCAAAAGCGGCCTTAAGTGTATACAGGTTAGAAGGATTAACCCTGGTGATACTTCGCTGATAAATCATGCACGGCATTGATAAATGCGCCAGCATTTTCAGGTTTTACTTCAGGGGTAATACCATGGCCGAGGTTAAAGATATGACCAGGACCTGAGCCGTAGCTTTCTAAAATACGGCCGACTTCTTTTTCAATTGCAGTTGGGTTGGCATAGAGGACGGTTGGGTCCATATTGCCCTGTAGGGCAACTTTGTCACCAACGCGCTTACGCGCCACACCCATGTCACAAGTCCAGTCGATACCAAGCGCTTCAACGCCTGTATCAGCCATTGACTCAAGCCACAGACCGCCACCTTTAGTGAATAAAATCACAGGGACACGGCGACCTTCATGTTCACGGATTAAACCGTTAACGATTTTCTGCATATACGCCAGTGAGAACTCTTGGTACGCCGCTGACGATAAGCTTCCACCCCAGCTATCAAAAATCTGTACTGCTTGTGCACCGGCCAAAATTTGCGCATTCAGGTAGCTGGTTACAGACTGAGCGAGCTTGTCGAGTAGGACGTGCATGGCTTGTGGATCATCGTAGAGTAGCGCTTTACTTTTACGGAAGTCTTTTGAAGAGCCACCTTCAACCATGTAAGTGGCTAAAGTCCAAGGGCTACCGGCAAAGCCAATCAAAGGTACGCGGCCGTTCAGTTCTTTACGAATAGTGCGTACAGCATTCATTACATAACCTAGATCCTTTTCAGGATCAGGAATAGGTAGCGCATCAATTGCTTCGGCTGTATCAACAACTTTTCTGAAACGTGGGCCTTCACCAGTTTCAAAATACAAACCTAAACCCATAGCATCGGGGATGGTCAAAATATCTGAAAAAAGAATCGCGGCATCCAATGGGTAACGTTCAAGTGGTTGCAAAGTTACTTCGCAAGCCATCTCGGCGTTCATGCATAAATCCATAAAACCGCCTGCGCGTGCGCGGCTAGCTCTATATTCAGGTAGGTATCGACCCGCCTGACGCATCATCCATACAGGGGTAACATCAACCGGCTGTTTAAGCAGGGCGCGGAGAAAACGATCATTTTTCAGAGCAGTCATATTAGCGTCCATTAGAAGTTAGTGGGCTATTATCGCAAATTTGCTCACAAAAGGCACGGAGTGAGCAATAAGCGCTATAGCAAGCGTGTCGATAGATTTAACTACACAACAGAATTTATAGGGTGTTAGTTTAACGCATGGCACATTTATAAGCATATGAGTGAGGAGTTGCCCGTGGCAAATTCAGAGTTAGACCTAAGTTTATTTGTAGCAGCAACAGATGGCAGTGCGATAACTGCAACCGGCTTGCATAGATTAAGTGGAAACTCTTTTTATCCACCCTTCCCTGCCGGTACTGAGTACGCACTTTTTGCTATGGGCTGTTTTTGGGGCGCTGAAAGGCGCTTCTGGCAACGTTCAGGGGTGTACGTGACTGCGGTTGGTTATGCTGGCGGCCATACCCGTAACCCAAGTTATGAAGAGGTGTGCAGCGGTTTAACAGGGCATGCTGAAGCAGTGCTGGTGGTTTTTGACCCCGCAGACGTTGGTTTTGCTGATTTGCTGGAGATTTTCTGGCAGTCCCATGACCCCACTCAGGGTATGCGCCAAGGTAACGATCTGGGCAGTCAATATCGCTCAGCAATTTACTGTATGAATGCGCAACAGTTAGTCGAGGCGAAAGCCAGTTGTGAGCACTATCAGCAGCGCTTAACTGCAGCAGGTCGAGCAGAAATTACGACAGAAATTGCTTTGCAGCCAGTATTTTATTATGCGGAGGGGGTACATCAGCAGTACTTAATACAAAACCCGAATGGCTATTGTGGCTTGCGTGGTACTGGGGTGCTGTATTGATTATTTACAGCTAGAAATTAAAAACCCCGCGTGAGCGGGGTTTGCAGACTGTCTCCTTGCTTCCTTGCTTTAGCCATCTTGGCGCTAATCATTAATCCGTAATGATTAAAAGCATTCCATCGTAAATCCTTGGCAACTATTCTACGTTTATCAGGAAAAACGCATAGTGGCTAATGGCTGCAACCTTTGTAAGCTTTTACTTACAAAGGTGCTTTGACAGGCAGTATAGCGTTTGCTTATTGCTTAAAACTGCTCAGCATCGAGCAAGTATAAAGACTCACTGCCAGCTTTGACTGAGCTGCTGAGAGACTGAATACGCGGCAATAAACGGGCAAAGAAGAAACGAGCTGTGCCCATTTTGCTGGCATAGAAATCTTCTTCTTGCTCTTTACCCTGTGCGGCACGGGCCATCATGGCCCACATGTAAGCGTAAGCGGTATAACCAAATACATGCAGGTATTCCACAGAGGCTGCACCGATCTCATTGGCATTATTTTTTGCTTCAGCCAGTAACCAAGCGGTTAAATCATCCAGATTTTCAATGGCTGCTTTCAATGGTGCGGTGAACTCAGCTAGATCTGTTTGGTTTGCAGCAATAAAAGCTTTCACTTCATCAGAGAAATGCTGATAGAACGCGCCACCATTGGCAACAATTTTACGGCCAGCTAAGTCTAAAGACTGGATGCCGTTAGTACCTTCGTAAATTTGGGTGATGCGGCAGTCACGGATTAATTGCTCTTGCCCCCACTCACGAATATAACCGTGCCCACCAAAAATTTGCTGACCATGAATTGTGGACTCTAAGCCTACATCGGTTAAGAAAGCTTTAGCGATTGGCGTCAGTAAGGCTACCAGCTCAGCACCGCGCTTTTGCTCTTCAACTTCTTCACTGTACTTAGCAATATCCAGCTGCATAGCAACATAGCTAGAGAAAGCACGGCCGCCTTCGTTTAAAGCTTTCATGGTGAGCAGCATACGGCGTACATCAGGGTGCACAATAATTGGATCTGCTTGCTTATCGGGCGCAACCACACCGCTTGGCGCACGGCTCTGAATACGATCTTTAGCGTACTCAATGGCGCTTTGGTAAGAACGCTCACCCAACGATAAGCCTTGGATGCCGACACCCAGACGCTCGTAGTTCATCATGGTGAACATAGCAGCCAAACCTTTATTCGGCGCATCAATGATGTAACCGGTGGCGTTATCAAAGTTCATGACACAGGTGGCAGAACCATTGATGCCCATTTTGTGCTCAATGGAGCCACAAGCAACGTTGTTCTTTTCTCCGAGGGAGCCGTCATTATTAACCATGACTTTAGGTACTAAAAATAACGAAATACCTTTAGCGCCAGCGGGGGCATCAGGCAACTTAGCTAAAACTAAGTGGATGATATTTTCGGTTAAATCATGCTCACCACCGGTGATGAAAATCTTGGTACCGGTAACTTTATAGCTGCCATCGGCTTGTGGTTCTGCCTTGGTGCGAATAATACCTAGGTCAGTTCCGGCATGAGGTTCGGTTAAGCACATGGAACCGGCCCAGCTACCGTCATACATATTTGGTAGGTATTTTTCTTTTAATTCTTCACTCGCGTGGGCGTGAATGGATAAGCAGGCGCCAGCAGTGAGCATGGGGTATAAACCAAATGACAGGTTGGCCGAGTTGATCATCTCTTCAATTTGCGCAGTGATCATTTTTGGCATGCCCATGCCGCCAAATTTAGGGTCACCACCGACACCAACCCAGCCGCCTTCGGCATAGGTGTTGTAGGCTTCAATAAAGCCTTTAGGTGTGGTTACAACGCCGTCATTCCAGGAGCAGCCTTCTTCGTCACCGCTACGGTTAGTGGGAGCAATTGAACCTGCAGCTACTTTGCCAGCTTCTTCTAAAATGGCCGTAGCTGTTTCATTGTCAACTGTTTCTGCTAAGGCTGGTAGTTGTGCCCAAAGCTTACCTGCTTGGAACACTTCGTTGAGTACAAAACTCATATCACGTAAAGGTGCTGTGTAGTCGGCCATACGGCATTCCTCTTGATTAGCCCCTGTCAGCTGTGTAACGACACAACGCCAGGCAGTGTGTTGGATTTTTGGTTTATCGAGTCTACATTAATAAACTTTTAAAACTAATAAGCTCTTTTTGTGACTAAATGGTCTTGTTGGTTGCGATAAAAAACCCGCCTTATGAAATAAGTCTGTTGGACAGGCTATTTCATGCAGCGGGTTTCTTCGACTAGCGCATTGAAACTTAGTAGCTTAGTGCGAAGTCTTCTTCAGCCATATCCATTAAGTTGTCTGCGCCTGACAGCATTGCAGCAACGTGGGTACGGGTACGTGGCAGTAAACGCGCAAAGTAGAAACGTGCGGTTTGGATTTTCGCTTTGTAGAAGGCTTCTTCATCAGTACCTGCAGCCAGCTTCTCAGCTGCTACGCGAGCGATATCAGCCCAGAAATACGCCAAGCAAGCGTAACCACAGTACATCAAGTAATCCACTGATGCTGCACCTACTTCTTCACGATTTTTCATCGCTGCCATGCCCACTTTCATGGTGATGTCGCCCCACTCTTTGTTCAGCTCAGCCAGAGGCTTAACGAACTCTTGAATGTCTTCATTGGCGTCATTGGCTTTGCAGAAAGTGTGCACAATTTTAGTAAAGCCTTTGAGTGCTTCACCTTGGGTCATCAGAACTTTACGACCTAATAAGTCGAGCGCCTGAATTCCAGTGGTACCTTCATACAGCATAGAGATGCGGCTGTCGCGAACGTTTTGCTCCATGCCCCACTCAGAAATATAACCGTGGCCACCGTAAATCTGGATACCGTGGTTAGCTGCTTCAAAGCCCACTTCAGTCATAAAGGCTTTGGCAATTGGCGTTAAGAAAGCCAGCATGCTATCTGCTGCTTTACGCTCTTCTTCATCAGTGCTGCGCTGCATGATGTCAACTTGCTGTGCTGCGTAGTACAGCATGGCGCGGTTGCCTTCAGTCAGAGCTTTGATGGTCAATAGCATGCGACGTACATCAGGGTGCACGATGATTGGGTCAGCTGCTTTTTCAGGGAACTTAGCACCTGTCAGTGAGCGCATTTGTAAGCGGTCACGGGCATATTCAATACCGCCTTGGAAAGCCACTTCAGAGTGAGCTAAACCTTGCAGTGCAGTACCGATACGTGCAGTGTTCATAAAGGTGAACATGCAGTTCAAGCCTTTATTTTCAGGGCCGATGAGGAAGCCTTTGGCACCGTCAAAGTTCATCACGCAAGTCGAGTTACCGTGAATACCCATTTTGTGTTCGATCGAACCACAGGTTACACCGTTGCGCTCACCAACACCGCCTTCCGCGTTAGGCAGGAACTTGGGTACGATAAACAGTGAAATGCCTTTGGTGCCTTGTGGTGCGCCATCAATGCGGGCAATCACAATGTGCACAATGTTATCTGCTAGGTCATGCTCACCGGCAGAAATAAATATTTTCGTACCCGTGATTGCGTAGCTGCCATCTTCTTGTGGTTCTGCTTTAGTGCGCAGCATGCCCAAGTCCGTACCACAGTGTGGCTCGGTTAAGCACATGGTGCCGGTCCACTCGCCTGATACCAGTTTGCTCAGGTAAGTCGCTTGTTGCTCTTCAGTACCGTGGGCGTGCAAAGTATTCATCGCACCGTGGGAAAGGCCTGGGTACATACCCCATGACCAGTTGGCTTGACCAACCATCTCACTGATAGAAATGCCCAAAGACTCAGGCAAACCTTGACCACCGTGCTCAACATCGTGAGCTAGGCTTGGCCAGCCGCCTTCAACATATTGTTGGTACGCTTCTTTAAAGCCAGTAGGTGTTTTAACGCCATCGGCAGACCATGTGCAGCCTTCTGTATCGCCCACACGGTTTAGTGGACCAATCACGTTCTCACAGAATTTTGCGCCTTCTTCTAGAATCGCGCTAACCATATCTGGAGTGGCATCTTCACAGCCAGGCAGCTTTGCATAGTGTTCTGGGTAGCCTAATAGTTCATCACGAACGAAACGAATATCACGCAAGGGGGCTTTATATTCAGCCATAGCTCTAAACCTCTACAGTGGAGACTTTATTTAGTTGGCCTAGACAGCTAAGCGTAGGCCTATTGTTAAGCAGCGCAGTTAAAAATACGCATACAAAGTATTAATCAAACGACTGTTTGAAAGTTACGGCTCAATCGTATTCTTGTCAAGCACTGCTGACGGACTTTATTTAAATTATTTATTCAGGCTTGGATATCAATCAGGGTACCGAGGGATTCTTCTGCAGTACTGAGGACTTTAGCGCCCAGCTCGCTCATCTGTTTAGCCTGCTCTAATTGCATCAGTTGTTCGGTGATATTTGCCAGATCAATACTGGGTGCAGTTGCTGCAGCTGATGAGCTGGCTGAGTTTTGACTGGACTGAGCGATAGCTTGGGCGGCATTGGCCAGTTGCTCTTGGCCTGTTTTGATTGCGGATAAACCCGCTGAGAATACATTTGCTGAGATTTGCATAGGGTGGCCTCCTATTGCTTGCTGCGCTGAAAGTTACGGCAACCGACTTTAAGTATAGGGTAAAACAGTTAGCAAACTAGGGGTAGCGCTTAAAGGCTGTGGATAAGCCACTCGCCGAGCTGCTGAACCCGTTGTTCATGTTGGTTTTTGTGCGCCAGTAGTACCAGCTTAGCAGAGGTTTCAATAAAGCCCCATGGGGCAATTAGGCGGCCATTGGCAATGTCACTGCGTACTAAGTGCTCTGGCGCAATAGCCACCCCCAAACCTGACACTGCTGCCTCTAATAAATAGTACAGGTGCTCAAAGCCCTGTGCATAACTTAAGTCTGTGGCGTCAAGCTGCTGTGCTTTGGCCCATTGCGGCCAAGCCTGCGGCCGTGAACGGGTAAATAATAAGGGCTCTTGCAGTAATTGCGCAGGGCTGGCAGTTTGCAGTATTGCCGCGTGCTGATACAGCGGACTGAGCACGGGGCCAATGCGTTCATTATCCAAGGTGTAGGCTAGCATATTGTCAGGACAGGGTTGGTCTAGGAACAGTAAGCTGGCGTCAGCGTCAGAGCGTTGTAAGTTACTGTCATCGCTGGCGCTGGTGATCACTTGCAGACGTAAATCCGGCAAATCCCGTTGTAATTGTTCTAGGCGTGGTATGAGCCAGCGTGCGAGCAAGCTCCCGGGGCAAGCCAGGACAAAGGGTGCTTGTTGGGTTTGCTGTCGAATAGCCACACAGGCACTGTGAATCTGCGCAAAAGCAGCCGTACTGGCCTCATACAGTTGTGAACCCGCATCTGTGAGTTTAATGCCACGCCCGTGTTTCGCCAGCAAGCTCACAGCTAAGTGCTCCTCCAACTGTTTCACTTGGCGGCTCACTGCTCCGTGGGTCACGTGCAACTCTTTAGCAGCTAAGCTAATACTTTGTAAGCGCGCGCTGGCTTCAAAAGCTTTTAACGCATTCAGTGGCGGCAAATTGAAATTGTCAGACATGTGAGTTTTCCTAACGTATTGCTGCAATCATATCGCTTTTCCTTAGTAAGGCTATCAGGTAGTTTAGTTGCTATAGAACTGTATTGAAGTCAATTGTGGAGCGGGTAATGAGTATATTTAGTGAGAGCCCCGATAAGCGTGGTTTATTTGGTGACTTTGGTGGCCAGTATGTTGCTGAAACATTGATGCCATTGATTCTTGATCTAGGCCGTGAGTACGAAAAAGCTAAAGACGACCCGGCTTTCCAAGAAGAGTTAGCGTATTTTCAACGTGACTATGTGGGCCGTCCGAGCCCTTTGTATTTTGCTGAACGCCTCACTGAGTACTGTGGAGGAGCAAAAATCTTCCTTAAGCGTGAAGAGCTCAACCATACTGGTGCGCATAAAATTAATAACTGTATTGGCCAAATTCTACTGGCCCGGCGGATGGGTAAAAAGCGCATTATTGCTGAGACCGGTGCTGGTATGCATGGTGTCGCTACTGCAACTGTGGCAGCGCGTTTTGGTTTGCAGTGTGTGATTTACATGGGCACCACTGATATTGATCGCCAAGAAGCCAACGTCTTTCGCATGCGTTTACTGGGTGCAGAAGTACGCCCAGTGGTGGCTGGTACTGGCACTCTAAAAGATGCAATGAATGAGGCTTTGCGCGACTGGGTGACCAATGTAGCCGATACTTACTACCTAATTGGCACGGTGGCCGGTCCACACCCCTATCCAGCTATGGTGCGAGATTTCCAAGCGGTAATTGGTAAGGAAACCCGTAGTCAGTTACAGGAACAAGAAGGCCGTCTGCCCGATAGTCTGGTGGCCTGTATTGGTGGTGGCTCTAATGCCTTGGGTTTATTTCACCCATTCTTAGAAGATGACAGCGTAAAAATTATCGGTGTTGAAGCGGCTGGTCGCGGACTTAAAACCGGTGCACATGCGGCAAGTTTACAAGGTGGCACACCCGGTGTGTTACACGGTAATCGCACTTATCTGCTGCAAGATGAAGATGGACAAATCACCGATGCGCACTCCATTTCTGCTGGACTGGATTACCCAGGTATTGGTCCTGAGCATTCATGGTTGCATGATATTGGTCGCGTGGAATACACCTCGATTGAAGATGATGAAGCCATGGCGGCCTTTCATAAGTGCTGCAAACTGGAAGGTATTATTCCCGCGCTGGAGTCTTCCCATGCCTTAGCAGAGGTGTTTAAACGCGCGCCACAACTGCCTAAAGATCATTTAATGGTGGTGAACTTATCCGGCCGTGGCGACAAAGATATGCAAACGGTAATGCATCACTTTGAGAAACAGGAGCAATCAGTATGAGCCGCATTGAAACGTGTTTTGCCGAGTTAAAAAAACAAAACCGTGCTGCATTAGTTACTTTTGTCACCGCAGGTGATCCAGATTACGCAACTGCCATGCGCATTTTTAAAGGTTTGCCCGCTGCTGGCGCAGATGTGATTGAGCTGGGTATGCCCTTTACTGATCCCATGGCTGATGGCCCAGCAATTCAGTTGGCCAATATACGCTCGTTAAAAAATGGCCAGACTTTGGCGAAAACCTTACAGATGGTCAGTGAGTTCCGCCAAGATAATCAACATACACCTGTGGTACTCATGGGCTACTTTAACCCTATCCATCATTATGGTGTGCCACGCTTTATTGCAGATGCGAAGAGTGCTGGTGTGGATGGTTTGATTATTGTTGATCTACCACCTGAGCATAATGATGATTTCTGTGATCCGGCTCAGGCTGCTGGTTTAGACTTTATCCGTTTAACCACGCCAACCACCGATGATGTGCGTTTACCCAAGGTGTTGAGCAATAGCTCCGGTTTTGTCTATTACGTTTCGGTTGCCGGGGTTACAGGTGGTAACTCCGCGACTATGGAGCATATTGAAGAAGCAGTAGCGCGTTTGCGTCGCCATACCAAGCTGCCGGTGTGCATTGGTTTTGGTATCCGTACCCCAGAGCATGCCGCCAATATCGCTCGTTTAGCCGATGGTGCGGTGGTGGGTTCGGCTTTTGTTGATTTGATTGAGCAGGCAGGTACTGCCGATGAAGCGGTAGAGGGTGTCTTAGCTCGTTGCCGTGCCATTGCCAACGGTGTTCACCATGCGCGTGAATAACGCACAGTGAACACTGATTAAGCGCTGAGATGTGCTTAAGGGCGTGGGCCGAACAGCTCAATGAGTTGTTCGGCCTGTGGCGCACCCGGGTGCATTTGCATCATGCCGGTTTCGTCCAGGTACAAAATAGCAGGGGTACCGCTGGCGCCAACACTGCTCATAAGTTGGTGGTTCTTATCTAGCATGCTGCGCTGCTCAGGGGTAACTGTTTTAGCTTCTTTAGCTGGTGCTTTACCGCTTTCATTACCTTTTAAAGCTGCTGCGCGGTCTTTAGCGCCCAGTAAAAATGCTGCTTTCTTTTGGCTACTCTCGCCGAGGGTGCCAACCATTATATGGCGAATCTGTACTTTGCCAGCATCAACCCAAGGGCGTGCATCATTCCAGAAGCGCTTGCAGTACGGACAGTTGGGGTCGGTAAAGGCATAGACAATGGTTTCTGCAGTGTCAGAGCCATCGGCAATCCAAGTGCTTTCTTTGAGCTTTTCCCACATGATTTTGCTTTGTGGGCGGCTGACTTTTTCTTCTAGCACAGCACCGGTTAAATCATCCCCCTGGGCGTTCAGCAAGCTACCAATGAGCGCGTGCTCACCATCTGCAGTGACATAGAGCGCCAGTGGTCGACCGTTATATAAAGCGGTATAACCGGTCAATCCGCTGGGTGCATCAAAGCGCTCTAGAACTTCGATACCACGCTCACGCATGGCCTCTACCGGTGCTGGATAATCTTGCGCCTGAGCTATGACCGGTAAGGTCAACAGAGCCAGTGCAGGTAGGATTTTTTTTAATGTCATGGTTGTTCCTCTAGTTTTATTTGCTGATCTTCAGAGCTAATGTGGCGTAACGCATGCTTTAAACTGGCATGGGATAGCTCACCTAAATGATTGTTTTTTAATAGGCCATCGGCGCTGTAAAACAGTGTGGTGGGTAACGATAAAGAGCCTACAGCTTGGCCTACACGGCCACCGCTATCGAGTAAGTTGTTGTCTAAGCTCAGTTGTTGCTGGGCTAAAAACTTATTGACCAAGGCCTGCCCTTCTCCCTGGTTAACAAAAACAAAACGAATATCTGGGTTGGCAGCTTGCGCGGCAGCCAGTACCGGCATTTCCCGTCGGCAGGGTGGACACCAAGTGGCCCAAAGGTTTATGACCAGTGGCTTACCGGCTAAATCTTGCAGTGATAGCGGTTGACCGTCAATGTCGCGTACGGAAATGTCGGGGATCGCTTGGCTGCTTTGCAAAGCATTGAGTACCGCAAGGCTGGCGCCCCATGCAATTAGACCAATACAGACACCTATGGCTAATGGTGCCCGTAATGCGGCTTGTCGCCATGCTTTATAAATGCCCACTAAGACTGCGGCGATAATCCCTGGCAAAAGTAAAAAACCGCCATCACGAATATCAAGCATCTGCACAATACTGTCATATTGATCCGCGTATTGGCTGATAAATGCACCGCGCGCGGCCAATGCACCGACGATTAACATGCTAAATAAAGCCGCTTCAGGGTTAGTGCCGCGCTTTCTACCAATCAACCAGCCACTGAACCAAGCAATAAAAAAAGCGCCATAGAGTAAGGCTAAGTTCATTGGGATGGCGATTGGACCTAAATTGAAACTCAACATTAACTGTCCTCTTGCGCACTGTTTAAGTGGCGTAAAAATTCATTAGCCGATACTTCACCAGTGATGCGTTGGGTGCGCTGCTCGTCGCCTTGTGGGTCGATAAACATGAAGGTTGGTGGCCCCATGATTTTTAGTTCTTGCATCAACTTTTGCTGGTCGGCTGTATTCAAGGTTACGTCCATTTGCAGTAGGCGGAAACCCGCCAAGGCATCTTGAACCTCAGCTTTAGCAAATACGGTTTTCTCCATGACTTTGCAGGACACGCACCAGTCGGCATAGAAATCCAATAACACCCACTGACCGTCTTGCTCAGCTTGCTGCAGTTGTGCTTGCAATTGTGCGATATCGGTTATGCGTTGCATCTGGAAACTGCTGTTGGCTGCAGGGTTGGCTGGTGCGCTGAAGTTTTCCAGCGGCTGCAGTGGATCAGTACCACCCGCGGCGGCACCAAACAGCATAATGCCACCCCAAAGGCCAAGCAGTAAGGCAATATAGCGGCTTAAAAAGCGCCAGTTAGTACGCTCCATGCTGCCCACTTGTACGGCAATGGCTAAGATTAACGCACCCCATAGGCCTAAAAATAGTGGGCCGCTGAGCACCGGGCGCACCACGATAATGGCTGTGGCCAGTAATGCATAACCGAATACGCGGTTAATGTTCTCCATCCAGTTCCCCGGTTTAGGTAACCAGCGCATGCCAATCGTAATGGCTAGTAATAAGGGAATACCACTACCCAAGCCCAGAGAGAAAAGCGCTAAACCACCACGTACACCGTCACCACTTTGGGCGATATAGAGCAAGGCTCCGGCCAGTGGTGCTGTCATGCAAGGGCCGACTAAGAGAGCGGACAATGCACCTAGACTGGCTGCCCCCAGTAAGCTGCCACCTTTAATATTTTGATCCGCACCCTGTAAGCGCTCGCGGATAAAGGCTGGTAACTGTAAGGTGAATAAACCAAATTGAGCTAAGGCTAAAAGTATAAAAATACCGGCAAAAGGTATTAATAACCAAGGTTGCTGTAAGGCGGCAGCAAGGTTGCTACCGAGGCTGGCAGCCAGTACACCTAAAGCGGCATAGACCAATGCCATGGGTAAAATAAAGGCTACGCCGAGTTTTGCGCCATGCCAGCCGCCACTTTTAGCACCACCAATAACACTGGTTAGAATCGGCAGCATCGGCAGCATACAAGGGGTAAACGCAAGCAAGACCCCCATCATAAAGAAGGCGGCTATATTCAACAGCAGTCCTGAGTCTGCTAAGCGCTCAGCAATGGATTGGTCTTCAGCTAAGGCTGAGTTTGTAGTTGACTGAGTTGTGCTGTCGGTAGTTGCAGAGCCTGCTTCAGCACCGACTGTTGCCGTTTGTGGTGGGTAGCAGAGACCAGCATCGGCACAGCCCTGCCAGGTCACTTCAAGTGGTCGTGCGACATCGGCATCAATGGGTAATTGGAGCAATTGCCGATAAATTTGCGTCTCACCAAAAAACTCATCGGAATGGTCAATGCCTTCAGGGAAGTCCAACTCGAGCAGTTGACCATTGGCATCAGTAACTTTGGTTCTGTCTTTGTAAAGGTAGTGTTTATCTGTAATCTGCCAGGCCAGCAAGTTAGGCTCTATATCCTCCATCACTTCAAAGCGAAAGGCTTCTTCGACGGGCAGAAAGTCTTGCTGATTGGTGGTAAAGGCATGCGTTAAACTGCTCAGTGTCAGCAAAAACGCAATAAATATATACCGCATACGTGCTCTTCCTATTAGATTTACGCACATTATGAGCGTATGCCATTAAGACAATATTAACGGTTAAGTTATGTTGCATATATTGTAGGCTATGTTGACTATTTTATATGCCTATAGTGTTTTGCTTATAGTGAGGGTTGGCTAAGTTATGCATATTTTACTGGTCGAGGATGATCCTTTGATTGCTCAGGGTTTACTGGCTGGTTTGCAGTTGCAGGGCTTCACTTTGGACCATATGGCGCATGCAGCCGCGGCTGAGCAGGCGTTACAGTTGGGGCATTTTGATGCGGTGATTCTTGATCTGGGTTTACCTGATGAGGATGGACTGGAGTTATTAACGCGGCTTCGTAATCAGGGTAAAGACTTACCTGTTTTGATTTTAAGTGCCCGTGATTCAGTGGTGCAGCGGGTTGCTGGTCTGCAAGCTGGTGCCGATGATTACTTGCTCAAGCCGTTTGATTTGCGAGAGTTAGCGGCGCGCTTGCATAGCTTGCTGCGACGCAGTGGTGGGCGCAGTACAAATTTGATTGAGCATCACGGTTTAAGTTTTAACCCAACAACCCGAGAAGTGACTTTGCATGGGCAAACCGTGGCTCTATCGCGGCGTGAGCAAGCTTTGCTGGGTGCTCTGCTGCAAAACCCAGGACACATTTTAAGCGCCGAACAATTGCAGGACAGTTTGTATGGTTTAGGCGATGGCGTGGAGAGTAATGCGATTAATGTGCACATTTATAACTTGCGCCGCAAGCTGGGCAGTGAAGTGGTAAAAACTGTGCGCGGCTTAGGTTATCGAATGGGAGTACCCCGTGAGTCTACGTAATCGATTACTGCTTATTTTAGGTGGCACTTTTATTGTATTGTGGAGCTTGGCCGCGTTGTGGTTATTGGGTGATTTGCGCCGTGAAGTCACTGTGGCTTTGGATGAGCGTTTAGCCTCTTCTGCGCGTATGGTGGCCGGTCTGTTAGAACAATTACCGCAGCCGCTACCGGCTAATCAGTCAAGCCCACTCAGCGCCATAGAATTGGGTTTGCAAAGCGGTTTGGTCTGCCAAGTGCGCTCTCTGCGCGGTGAAGTGATTGTGCATACACCCAATACACCAGAGGCAACTTTAGCCGAGCACGGGGTGGGTTTTCATGATGTCAGTATTGGTGATGAGCGTTGGCGTAGTTTTACCTTAAAGCGTCAACATTTATGGGTCACCACCGCAGATCGTATTGGTGAGCGTGAAACCCTTCAGTCAGCTATTTTAATTGCCGCTGCCCTCCCCGTAGCCTTGGCTTTGCTGGGTAGTTTAGTGCTGATTTGGTTTGGAATTGGACGCGGCTTATCACCCTTACAGACTTTACGATCTGTGCTAGAAAAGCGCGATGCTGGGGATTTACAGCCAGTGTATGTGGCGCGCCTGCCAAAAGACTTACAACCCTTGGTGGCAACCCTTAATCAGTTATTTGCCCGTATTGCAGCTGCGTTGGAACGGGAAAGACGTTTTACTAATGACGCTGCCCACGAGTTACGCACGCCTTTAACAGCGGTTAAAACCCATTTGCAAGTTGCCCAAATGAGCTCTGGAGATATTGCCGCCCATGCGTTGCAGCAAGCAGAAACCGCGGTTGAGCGCATGCAAAGTGGTTTAGAGCAGTTACTGCTATTGGCACGGGTGGAAAGTGCACAGTGCTTTGATCAGACTGGCCAAGTGAGTGCACAAAATTTAGCGCGGCATGCTTTGGCTGATCTGATTGCAGTGCCGGGCAATGAGCGTATTGAGGTCAATAATCAGCTCAGTGAAGATGTATTGATTGCCGTACCTGAGTCCTTGGCGGTGGCATCACTGCGTAACCTTTTGGACAATGCTTTGCGCTACAGTCCAGAGTTAAGCTGCGTGGAGCTGTATATGGGGCTTGAGGATAAATACTTACTGTTGCGTGTGCGTGACTCAGGTAAGGGCTTGAGTGCAGCGCATATTGAGCAAGCTAAGCAAAGATTTTGGCGCACCGCCAGCACGCAAAGTGGCAGTGGTTTGGGGTTGGCCATTGTCCAAGCGGTGACTGAGCGTTACGGTGGTGAACTGCATTTGCAGGCAGCCCCCAGCGGTGGTTTAGATGCGCTCTTGTATTTGCCGCTCAGCCAGCCTTAGCTTAGTGACTGGCTAAGGCCTGTTGGCGCTCTTGTTGTTTAGCTTTTTTATAGTTTAGGGCTGCCACTGGTACAGGAGTAATTGCTCCTGTTTCCAGCCATTTTTTTAGTCGGTTAGCATCTGCCATATGGGTGTATTTACCAAAAGCGTCTAAGACAACAAAAGCCACCGGGCGGTTATTCATTTCTGTACTCATCACTAAGCAGTGCCCAGCACTGTTGGTAAAACCTGTTTTACTGAGTTCGATATTCCAGTTGTCTTTGCGCACCAAGGCATTGGTGTTGCGAAAACCTAGGGTGTAATTGGGCTTACTGAAGGCTACGGTTTTTTCTTCAGTGGTGCTGAACTGGCGAATCAATGGGTATTGTTGTGCCGCTTTAATCAGCAAGACTAAGTCGTGAGCGCTGGAAACATTATTTTCCGATAAGCCGGTTGGCTCTACAAAGCGCGAGTTATGCATGCCCAGTGCTTGCGCTTTATTATTCATTGCTTGAATAAAAGCGTGGTGCCCACCTGGGTAGTGATGGGCTAAGCTCGCGGCTGCGCGGTTTTCTGAGGACATTAAAGTGATCAGTAATAAGTCATGCCGACTTAACTCGCTGCCTAAGCGTACACGGGAAAACACCCCCTGCATTTCTTCGGTATCTTTGATGACGATGGGCAGTTTTTCATCCAGTGACTGCTTGGCATCTAAAGCAACCATGGCAGTCATTAATTTGGTTACTGAGGCAATGGGAGCGACAAATTCTTGATTGCTTGAGTAGAGCACTTCATTGGTTTTTAAGTCCACTAGCAAGGCGCTACCTGCGGCTAGGTCTTGTTGTGGAATGGTGTTGTTAAGTGCTGTGGTTGCATAGGCTTGGCTGACCAAAAAAAAGGTAGCCAACGCGCTAGTTTTTATAAGTTTAGCTATTCTATTCACGGAAGGTACTCAAATAAGACGTTTTACCCTGTTCTGGATGCGCAGCCTTCCTTGCTGTGTAACCTGTGGTTAGGGAACAATAAGGGCAGCATAATGACACACTAGTTCATCGCGCCCTAGGTATAGGCGGTATTTATTATTACAGAATATGAATAGGTGTTTTGATCTGTGCTGGCTGCTTAGCGGTAAGAGTATGCAGCTGGTTGATAATTACTTATAAAAAACCGCCATACCCGTTGCAGGTATGGCGGTGTGCTTGGCTTTAAAAATCTAAGTTAGAGACAGCCAGCGCGTTTTCTTCAATAAAGGCGCGACGCGGTTCAACATGGTCGCCCATTAGGGTGT
Organism: Denitrificimonas caeni; assembly: GCF_027498055.1. Classification (GTDB taxonomy): domain Bacteria; phylum Pseudomonadota; class Gammaproteobacteria; order Pseudomonadales; family Pseudomonadaceae; genus Denitrificimonas. The sequence continues at coordinate 386,882 of NZ_CP114976.1, read as the reverse complement.
TGAAAATCTGATCTGCGGCAATAGCATCCTCAATGGTCACTTGCAGCATACGGCGTTGGCTTGGGTCCATGGTAGTTTCCCAGAGTTGCTCGGGGTTCATTTCACCAAGACCTTTATAGCGCTGTACGCTTAAGCGGCGACTGCCCTCTGCCAGTAACCAGTCCAGTGCCTCTTTAAAGGTGCTGATTTCTTGTTTACGCTCACCGCGCATCACATAGGCATCCTCTTCGAGGAGGTTGTTTAGCTTGTTGGCTAACTCCGTCACAGTGCGGTAATCATTACTGGAGTAGAAATCATGATTAAACAGAATATGGTTGGTTAAACCATGGGCTTTAATTTGGATTTCAGGTAGCCAGTAATTGCGCTCGCTGTCATGGCGTAAGCCAACAGTGTAGACCTCGCCTGATTTTTCTACGGCATCCATCCGCACTTGGAGAGCATCTAACCACGATTGCATGGCTGCTTTATCGCTTAACTGCTCTGGTTCTACCCGTGGCAAATAGAGAAAGTGCTCGGTAATTTCTTTCGGGTACAGGCGCGAGAGACGTTCTAGGGTTTTTAGTACTGAACGGTACTCGTTGACTAGAGCTTCCAAAGCGGTGCCCGATAAGCCAGGTGCGCTGGCATTTACATGTAAGCTGGCATCTTCCAGAGCGGCGTTGGTTAAGTACTCATCCATCGCTTCATCATCTTTGATGTACTGTTCTTGCTTGCCACGCTTTACTTTATACAGGGGTGGTTGTGCAATGTAGATATAGCCGCGCTCGACCAGTTCAGGTAGCTGACGGAAGAAGAAGGTCAGCAAGAGTGTACGAATGTGCGAACCATCCACGTCAGCATCCGTCATGATGATGATGTTGTGATAGCGCAGCTTGTCGATATTGTATTCGTCGCGGCCAATACCACAGCCTAAAGCAGTGATTAAGGTGCCCACTTCTTGTGATGAAATCATCCGGTCAAAGCGTGCTTTTTCTACGTTTAGAATCTTACCTTTCAGGGGCAAGATCGCTTGGGTTTTACGGTTACGCCCCTGCTTGGCTGAGCCGCCAGCAGAGTCCCCTTCGACAATATAGAGTTCTGATAAGGCGGGGTCTTTCTCTTGGCAGTCAGCCAGTTTGCCGGGTAAACCAGCAATATCTAGCGCACCTTTGCGGCGGGTCATTTCGCGGGCTTTACGGGCGGCTTCACGGGCGCGGGCTGCGTCAATCATCTTCGCAACAATGGCTTTTGCTTCAGCAGGGTTTTCGAGCAAGTAATCCGCTAAGTATTTTCCCATCTCTTGCTCAACTGCGGTCTTAACTTCAGAAGAAACCAGTTTTTCTTTAGTTTGCGAGCTGAACTTGGGGTCAGGTACTTTAACCGAAATAATTGCCGTGAGGCCTTCACGGGCATCATCACCGGTGGTGTTTACTTTATCTTTTTTGCCAATACCTTCAGCTTCAATATAGCTGTTGAGGTGGCGCGTCAATGCGGTACGGAAGCCCACTAAGTGTGCCCCACCATCGCGTTGAGGAATATTGTTGGTGTAGCACTGAAGGTTTTCATTAAAACCATCATTCCACTGCATAGCAACTTCAACGCCAATGCCGTCTTCTTCACGTTGGGTAGAGAAGTGGAAAATATTATTTACGGTGGTTTTGTTGGTATTTAAGTACTCAACAAAAGCTTTCAAGCCACCTTCATACTGAAACAGCTCTTCTTTACCGGTGCGCTCATCTTTTAACTTGATGCCAACACCAGAGTTCAAGAATGACAGTTCGCGCAGGCGCTTGGCTAAAATATCCCAACTAAAGTGAATGTTGGCAAAGGTTTCTGGCGAAGGCTTGAAGTGAATACGAGTACCGGTTTTGTCGGTATCGCCAATAGCCGTCATCGGTGCCTGAGGAACACCGTGGTGGTAGGTTTGCTCCCAAACCTTGCCTTGACGGCGGATGGTCATAACCAATTCGCGCGATAAGGCGTTTACGACGGAAATACCTACGCCGTGCAACCCGCCAGATACTTTGTAGCTGTTGTCATCAAACTTACCACCGGCGTGCAGAACGGTCATGATGACTTCTGCGGCAGAGATGCCCTCTTCTTCGTGGATATCGACAGGGATACCACGGCCGTTATCTTGGACTGTAATGGATTCGTCGGTGTGGATAGTAATGCTAATCTCATCGCAGTGACCTGCTAGGGATTCGTCAATGGAGTTATCCACGGTCTCAAAGACCATGTGGTGCAGCCCAGTGCCGTCATCAGTATCTCCGATATACATGCCAGGGCGTTTGCGCACTGCATCCAGGCCCTTAAGGACTTTAATACTACTGGAATCGTACGATTGTTCTTCGCTCATGCGGTCACTCCGATGGTGTAATTTGGCCTTGTTCCACGTGGAACAAAGAGACTGGTGTATCCGTTCGCCAGCCTGAAATCATTAATTGTTTATCAACACAGGTGATAAACACCTGACATTCTAAATCATCGAGCAGCTGGCATAAGGCCAAACGATGCTGCTCGTCCAGCTCTGAAGGTAAGTCATCTACAAGATAGATGCATTCATTGCGTCTTGCCTGAGATAACAAATGACCTTGAGCTATTCTTAAAGCGCAGATAACTAACTTTTGCTGCCCTCTGGAGAGGATGTCCACAGCGTTATGTTTATCAACGCGAACTCTTAGATCGGCACGTTGTGGGCCGGCCTGGGTATAACCTAGGGCTCTATCTCGATCAAAGTTTTTATTGAGCACCTCTTGTAGCTCGCTGGTTTTATCCCAGCCTCTAAAGTAGCTGAGGGTCAAACCTGGTAGATCAAGTAGCTTGGCTAGGGTTTGTTCAAAAACAGGTTTTAGCTTGGTGATATAAGCACGGCGCAACTGGTCTATTTCGTTGCTGGCAATACAAAGCTCATTATCCCAAGCAGCTATTACTGAACGATCCATTATACCATGGCGCAAGCATGAATTTCTTTGCTTAAGACTTGTCTGCAAGCGCTGCCAGGCAGAAATAAACTGATGTTCCACGTGGAACACCCCCCAGTCTAAAAACTGGCGGCGCATTTTCGGTGAGCCTTCCAGTAGACGAAAACTATCGGGGTTGATCAATTGTAAAGGTAGAAGTTGGGCCAGTTGTGCTGCACTACGTGCATTTTGACCATCAATACGAATACGAAGTTCCGACTGCCGATCACGACTGATGCCAAGGTTGCTTTGGCTACCATCGGTATGTTTGATTTGGGCAAATACAGTACAGCTGCTTTGCTCATATTGAATCATTGGTTGTAAGCGAGTGCTACGAAAGGAACGGGCCATTGCGAGTAAGTGTATGGCCTCTAAAACGCTGGTTTTGCCGCTACCATTGTCACCGTAAAGAATGTTGATGCGCGGTGAAACGTGCAAAGTCACCGGCTTAAGGTTGCGGATGCCGGTGACTTGCAGTTGGCTAATAGCCATATTAAAGCCTATTACTTACAGGCGCATGGGCATAACAACGTAGGATGCGCTGTCGTTGTCAGCTTCTTGGATAAGTGCACTGCTGTTTGAGTCTGCCAAAGTAATGCTGATTTGTTCAGATGTTGTGGCGCTTAAAACATCAAGCAGATAGGTCACGTTGAAGCCGATTTCCAGCTCATCACCGCTGTAGTCAACGGACACTTCATCTTCTGCCACTTCTTGCTCAGGGTTGTTGGCTTGGATTTTTAATAAGCCCGACTCAAGCTGCCAACGAATACCGCGGTATTTTTCATTGGATAAAATTGAAGCGCGGTTTAGAGCTTCACGCAAACCTTGGCGGTCCGCTAAAACTATCTTATCTCCACCCCGTGGCAAGACACGCTCATAGTCAGGGAACTTACCATCGACTAACTTAGAGATGAAAGTGAACTCGTCGGTGGTGGCGCGAATGTAGTTGCTACCAAAAACTATAGTGACTGTTGCGCTGTCTTCAGTCATTAGGCGGGCTAACTCGAGTACACCTTTGCGCGGCACAATAACTTGGTGCTGCACACTTTCCATGATTTGCGCCGGCACTGAGCACAGCGCCAAGCGGTGACCGTCAGTGGCTACCGCGCGCAGCAAACCTTGCTGGGCTTCTAAAAGTAGTCCGTTTAGGTAGTAGCGTACGTCTTGTTGCGCCATAGCAAAGCTGGTGCGCTCGATTAAACGACGCACTTGACCTTGTTCTAGAGTGAAGGTCAGAGAGCCTGGGGTTTCTTCTGAAGCTGGGAAATCTGTGGCTGGCAAGGTGGTTAAAGTAAAGCGGCTACGGCCAGCTTTAATTAAAACTTTTTGCTCATCGACCTTAAAGTCAATTAACGCATCAGCGGGTAAGTTTTTGCAGATATCCATAAGCTTACGCGCAGGCACAGTAATTTCGCCGGGTTGCGCAGGCTCTTCTAAAGTGATGCGTGCGACCAGTTCAACTTCGGTGTCCGTACCGGTCATTGAGAGGTTTTGACCTTCAATGACGAGCAGTACGTTGGATAACACAGGCATGGTTTGCTTGCGTTCAACAACACCGGCTACCAGTTGCAGCGGTTTTAACAAAGCTTCGCGTTGGATAGTGAAGTGCATGGTAAGTCCTTGCTTAAAATTGCTGGCACACTGCTATTTAGGTGGTTAACGTGCGCAGTAGGTTTTTATAGTCTTCGCGGATATCCGCATCAGTTTCGCTCAATTCGGCAATTTTCCGACAAGCATGCAAAACAGTTGTATGGTCGCGGCCACCAAAGGCATCACCGATTTCAGGCAAGCTGTGGTTGGTGATTTCTTTGGCCAATGCCATCGCTACTTGACGTGGACGAGCCACTGAGCGCGAGCGCCGCTTCGATAAGATATCGGAAATTTTAATTTTGTAATACTCAGCAACAGTGCGCTGAATATTATCCAAGCTAACAAGTTTATCTTGCAGTGCTAACAGGTCTTTTAATGACTCTTGAATCAGCTCAACTGTAATGGGTTCGTTGGTAAAGTGCGAGTGAGCAATAACGCGCTTTAACGCACCCTCTAACTCACGCACGTTAGAGCGAATCCGCTGGGCAATAAAGAAGGCGCAATCGTGGGAGAGTTGCACCCTGCTCTGCTCGGCTTTTTTCATTAAAATGGCAACGCGAGTTTCTAGTTCTGGTGGCTCTACGGCAACGGTTAAACCCCAGCCAAAACGCGACTTTAAGCGCTCTTCAAGGCCGTCAATTTCTTTGGGGTAGCGGTCACTGGTGAGAATAACCTGCTGATTGCCTTCCAGTAGTGCGTTAAACGTATGGAAAAACTCTTCTTGCGAGCGCTCTTTTTTAGCAAAAAATTGAATATCATCAATCAGCAGAGCATCCACTGAGCGATAGTAGTTTTTAAATTCATTAATTGCGTTGTTTTGTAGCGCTCGCACCATGTCGGCGACAAAGCGCTCAGAGTGCAAGTAAATCACTTTAGCATTAGGGTTTTTCTGCAGTAAATGATTACCAACCGCATGCATTAAGTGAGTCTTACCTAAACCCACGCCACCGTATAAAAATAGCGGGTTATAGCCGTGCTTAGGGTTATCAGCCACTTGCCAAGCCGCAGCGCGCGCTAACTGGTTAGATTTACCCTCAACAAAGCTATCAAAAGTAAATGAGCGATTGAGGGCGCTGACATGTTTTATCGCCCCTTTAGCCGGCGCAGTATGCTCGACATTGACACTGACCGAGGGTGCAGGATTAGGGTTGGAAACCTGCGCTGCAGGCGCTGGGGTGTGCTCCGTAATCACCGTTTGCACCGGTGTTGGTGCTGGGCTAGGAGTGCTGGCAGGCATGCTGACATTAGTACGCGCATTAGCCGCAGGGCTCGGGCTGCTAGGCGTGCGAGTTTTGGCTTTGCTACCGATTTGTAAGGCAATGGATGGCACGTTGCCGTCGTTGCGTTCAGCCATTAGCTCAAGTAAACGGTTGAGATACTTGTCGTTGACCCAATCTAAGACAAAGCGGTTGGGTGCAAAAATATGCAACTCATCACCAACCGCTTCAACTTGTAATGGACGGATCCAAGTGTTGAAATGCTGAGCAGGCAGTTCATCGCGTAAGAAGTCGACAGATTGAAGCCAAAGTTCGACAGACACAGAGAACCCTCAAGAAAAACGTAAATATTGCGACCTGCTATTGTAGCCGCCAGACGGAAAGTTATCCACAGGGGTAAATAAAATAGCTGCGTGTCGCTTGAGACAAAATAATTTCCTTGCTGCTATCTGAGCAGTGCTTACAAGGCATAACCACGGTGACATAAATGATAACACTGGGAGAGCTGTTTGCTTGGTTGCTGGTTGCCCTAACCATTGCGTGGATATGGCGTGGTCACGGAATTCGTGAGCGCGCTTTATACCTTGTGAAGCAACATTGCGAGAATGAGCAAGTGCAGTTGTTAGATGAAAATGTCGCGTTAAAAGGTTGGCGGATTATCCGCGATGGTAAAGGACAGAAGCGTTTAGCACGGATGTATGGCTTTGAGTTTACGGTAACCAGCTTAGAGCGACTGTCTGGTAGCGTAGCTATGTTTGGCCGTCACCTGGCTAAAATAGAGTTGCAGGCTTACCCGCTTACCGAAACGCCACAAGAAGCAGTTGTGGCAACCCAGAATCCTAGCACAGCAGCAACCAATCGCACGTCTTCTAACAATGTGATTGAGCTGCAGGATTGGCGCGCACATCGCAAACCTGAGGATTAAGAGTCTTGGCTAAGCAGCTTTATTCAGCTGTCAGTTTAAAGTTGATGCGCTCGAGCCAGCCGGCTTCTTTTTCAAAATCAGCCACGGTTAAAGGGTTGTTATCCAACCAGTTTTCTGGGAAACGAATGTGCAGGCTATTGTTTCCGGCAATCAACTGCAACTCCGGCACTTCTTGCGAGCCGCGAATGTGGTGCAAAAGAATTGAAAAGCGCAGCAAGATGCAGAGTAAAAGCAGTTGCTGCCCTTCCCCTTCAGGCAGCTCATCAAAGCGTTCTTTAGGAATATTACGGCGGTGTCCGCGTACTAAGAGTGCCAGCATTTGCTGATCTTGGCGGGAGAAACCGGATAAGTCCGAGTGCTCAACTAAGTAAGCGCCATGTTTGTGGTAGTGATAGTGGGCAATGTCTAAACCCACCTCGTGCACCCGCGCTGCCCAGCTGAGAATATCGCTATGCCACTCTTCGTTGAGTTGCCAAGCAACGGCCACTTGCTCTAAGGCTTGCAAGGCTTTGCATTCAACTTTCTGGGCGTGCTCATGATCAACATGGCTGCGCTCCATAAGTGCGTGGATAGAGCGTTCACGGACATCTTCATGTTGATGCCGACCTAATAAATCGTACAAAACACCCTCTCGCAAAGCGCCATCGCATGGGGTCATTTCGGTAATATTCAAGGCATCAAAAATAGCTTCCATAATGGCTAAGCCAGCGGGCAAAATAGCGCTGCGTTCAGGTTTTACACCAGCGATATCAATTTTACTGATATCGCCAACGGCAAATACTGCATGCTTTAACCACGTCAGGCCTGCGCTGGTAATGGCACCATTGGTGATACCGCCAGCTGCCAATGCCTGACCAATGGAGCGAATGGTGCCGGAAGCACCCACAGTGTCTTGCCAGCCTAGGCGACGCAAGCTTTGCTCTAACTCCATCAGCTCAAGGCGTGCAGCGGTGTAAGCTTGCGCATAGCGTGCTGGAGTGACTTTGCCATCGTTAAAAAAGCGCAGGCTAAAACTTACACAGCCCATTTGTAAGCTGCCACGCAGTTGTGACTCAAATTGCTGGCCAATAATAAACTCAGTACTGCCGCCACCAATATCAACCACTAAGCGCTTGCCTGGTGTGTCAGCTAAGGTGTGGGATACGCCCAGATAAATTAGGCGGGCTTCTTCGCGGCCGGAAATAACATCAATATCATGGCCTAAAATTTCTTCCGCTCGCTGAATAAAAGCCTGACGGTTGTGCGCTACCCGTAGCGAACTGGTACCAACAATGCGTACTGCCCCCTGTGGTAACTCATGAATCAGTTGGGCAAAACGGCGTAAACAGTCAAGGCCACGTTCCATGGCATCATCTTGCAGTTCAAGTTGTGCGTTAATCCCCGCAGCTAACTGAACCTTCTCACCAATGCGCTCAAGAATGCGAATTTCGCGCTGGTCTGTTTTAGCCAACACCATATGAAAGCTGTTGGATCCCAGGTCAATGGCTGCAATCAGCGGAAAATGTTTGGGAGCAGAGTTGGGCATGCCGCAAATCCAATAAAGTAATACTACTATCCTGCCATGCTGTGACTGATTCGCCAATTTAAATCAAGGGCATGTCGTTGAAAGTGGGCTTTGCTGTGCGAAAAGTAGAGCAGGTTGTGTCGGGTTACTTTCGTTAATGGCCCAGTCAGGCTATCATTAGGACTTTAATTTGCATCCGCGTTTACGGAGAGGTTTCATGAGCGATCACATTACCAATATTAGCGACTCGAGCTTTGATCAAGATGTATTGCAAGCTGACAGCCCAGTGCTGGTTGACTACTGGGCTGAGTGGTGTGGCCCATGCAAAATGATTGCTCCAGTGTTGGAAGAAGTAGCAGCAGAGTTTGTTGGGAAAGTAAAAATCTGTAAGTTGAACATTGATGAAAACCAAGCAACACCACCTAAATACGGTGTGCGTGGTATTCCAACCTTGATGCTGTTTAAAAATGGCAACGTTGAAGCAACCAAAGTTGGCGCATTATCCAAAAGCCAATTAGTCGCATTCCTCGAAAGCCATATCTAAATATAGCGGCAATCGCTCAAATACGTTGATGTCTAGTGTGCTTTTTGTTTAGTGCGCACACTAGACGCACGCCCTCGCAAGTGGTAGATTCCACCAACGTAATGCTCACGGCACTACGAATCTGCATGCCGTCGCCGATATCTTTGCGGCTCTGAACAAACAATCGAATGTTCTCCTCGCGGTACGCTTCCCAAGCATAAGTGCTTGCTCATTCCTTTAAATTATATCATCGTCATTCCCCTATGAATCTGACCGAACTAAAACAAAAACCCGTTGCTGAATTGCTAGAAATGGCTGAACAAATGGGCCTGGACAACATGGCTCGTTCACGCAAACAAGATATTATTTTCTCCCTACTGAAGCGTCATGCACGCAGCGGTGAAGAAATTTCTGGCGATGGCGTCCTCGAAATTCTACAAGATGGTTTTGGCTTTCTGCGCTCAGCAGATTCGTCTTACCTCGCAGGGCCGGATGATATTTACGTATCGCCGAGCCAGATTCGCCGTTTTAACTTAAGAACGGGCGACACCATTATTGGTAAAATTCGTCCGCCAAAAGAAGGCGAGCGTTATTTTGCGTTGCTAAAAGTGGACTCGATCAACTTTGATCGTCCAGAAAACGCCCGCAATAAAATCCTTTTTGAAAACCTGACCCCACTCTTCCCCAATAAGCGCTTACTAATGGAAATTGGTAACGGCTCTACTGAGGATTTAACCGGTCGCGTGATTGATTTAGCAGCACCCATTGGTAAAGGCCAACGGGGCTTGATTGTGGCACCGCCGAAAGCCGGTAAAACCATCATGCTGCAAAATATTGCTTCAAACATTACCCGTAACAACCCAGAGTGCCATCTAATCGTTTTGCTGATTGATGAGCGTCCTGAAGAGGTAACGGAAATGCAGCGCACTGTGCGCGGTGAAGTGGTTGCTTCGACCTTTGATGAGCCGCCAACCCGACACGTACAAGTGGCTGAAATGGTGATCGAGAAAGCCAAACGTTTGGTTGAACACAAAAAAGATGTGGTTATTTTGCTCGACTCCATTACTCGCTTGGCCCGTGCTTACAACACCGTTATACCAAGCTCCGGCAAAGTACTCACCGGTGGTGTTGATGCCCATGCGTTAGAGAAACCAAAACGTTTCTTTGGTGCGGCGCGTAACATTGAAGAAGGTGGCTCACTGACCATTATCGCAACCGCTCTGGTTGAGACAGGTTCGAAAATGGATGAAGTGATTTACGAAGAGTTTAAAGGTACCGGTAATATGGAGCTGCAACTTGAGCGCCGTATTGCAGAAAAGCGCGTGTTCCCAGCTATCAATATCAACCGCTCGGGCACCCGTCGTGAAGAACTATTAACCAGTGATGACGAACTACAGCGCATGTGGATTTTGCGTAAGCTGTTGCACCCCATGGATGAAACAGCGGCCATCGAGTTTTTACTGGATAAGCTCAAAGACACAAAAACCAATGAAGAGTTTTTCATGTCGATGAAGCGCAGTAAATAACTCTCGTTTAGAATCATAAAGCTATGAGCTGGTGTGTTTTAGCACTACTTGCATCAGTTCAAGGCTTGATCTGCTACGGATAACAGCATGCAGTATTCTGATCTTCGAGACTTCATCCGTGGCCTTGAGCAACGTGGTGAACTCAAGCGTATTCAAGTTCCTATCTCCCCTGTTTTAGAAATGACAGAAATTTGCGACCGCACCTTGCGTAAAGCCGGTCCAGCTCTGCTATTTGAAAACCCAGTGGGCTTCTCTATGCCAGTGTTGGGTAACCTGTTTGGTACGCCGGAGCGCGTGGCTTTAGGTATGGGAGCGGAAAGCACCACAGAACTGCGTGAAATTGGTAAGTTATTGGCCGCTCTGAAAGAGCCTGAGCCACCCAAGGGGTTTAAAGACGCTTGGAACAAGCTGCCAATGTTTAAAAAAGTCTTGGCCATGGCGCCAAAAGTACGCAAAGACGCTGCTTGCCAAGAGGTAATCATTGAAGGCGAGGATGTCGATTTGACTGCCTTGCCGATCCAAACCTGCTGGCCAGGTGATGCCGCGCCCTTGATTACTTGGGGCTTAACCATCACTAAAGGGCCGAACAAAGAGCGGCAGAATCTAGGTATCTATCGCCAGCAAGTGCTGGGGCGCAATAAAGTTATTATGCGCTGGCTCAGTCATCGCGGTGGTGCTTTAGACTTCCGTGACTGGTGCCAAAAGTACCCTGACCGTCCCTACCCTGTAGCTGTTGCTTTAGGTGCTGACCCAGCAACAATTTTGGGGGCAGTCACGCCAGTACCCGACACCTTGTCGGAGTATGCTTTTGCGGGGTTGTTGCGCGGTTCGCGTACTGAATTAGTGAAAGCCATTGGTAGCGATTTGCAGGTACCAGCGAGTGCGGAAATCATTTTAGAAGGCCATATTTACCCTGGTGAAATGGCTGATGAAGGTCCTTACGGCGACCACACTGGCTATTACAATGAGATTGATAGCTTCCCAGTTTTTACCGTAGAACGTATAACCCAACGTAAAGATGCTATTTATCACAGCACCTATACGGGACGACCGCCGGATGAGCCGGCCATTTTAGGTGTGGCACTCAATGAAGTGTTTGTACCTATTTTGCAAAAGCAGTTTCCGGAAATAGTCGATTTTTACCTGCCACCCGAGGGTTGCTCCTATCGCATGGCAGTAGTGACAATTAAGAAACAGTACCCTGGTCATGCGAAGCGCGTAATGCTGGGCGTATGGAGTTTCTTGCGTCAATTTATGTACACCAAGTTTGTCATTGTGACCGATGACGATATCAATGCACGGGATTGGAATGATGTGATTTGGGCTATTACCACGCGTATGGATCCAAGCCGTGACACAGTATTAATTAATAACACACCGATTGATTATTTAGATTTTGCCTCACCAGTGTCTGGTTTAGGCAGCAAAATGGGCTTGGATGCCACCAATAAGTGGCCCGGCGAAACGTCCCGTGAATGGGGCCGTGTTATTGAGCAGGACCCAGCGGTCAAACAGCGTATTGATGGCTTGTGGTCAGAACTTGGTATTGATTAAAGTACCGAGCATTGATTATGCCGTGAACACAGAGGAAACAGGTTACACATGAAAATCATGTTACAACCGTCGGGGCATGCTATAGATTTGCTGCCTGGCGAAAGGATTATCGATGCAGTACGCCGTTTAGGTTTTGATGCCCCGCAAAGTTGCCACAATGGTAATTGCCATATTTGTGCGGCCAACTTAATCAGCGGTAAAGTCCGACAAGGGGATGATATTTTAGAGTCCGGTGAGCTGTTTACCTGCCTAGCGGAGCCTTTATCGGACTGTGAACTGCACTGGGATGATGTTTTAGCGCCCAACGAGCTACCTTTACGTAAAGCCGCCTGTCAGGTGGTGAGTGTCACGCCACTGGGTGCCGATGTGTTTTCTGTGCACCTGCGCTTACCTGCAGGCAAACAAGTGAGTTACCACTCCGGTCAGTACTTGTTACTTGAACGTAGCGGTGGAGAGTTCAGCGCTTTCTCTATTGCTTCTGCGCCCCACCAGGGTCGAGAGTTGGAATTGCATATTCTCGCGCGTGACAATGCAGCAGTTGAGCTACTGAAACAGCTACAAAAAGAGCGTATCGCCAAGGTGCAAATGCCTTTTGGTGATGTGCATTTAGCTCAGCCAGATGAGCGTCCGTTGCTGCTGATTGCTGCAGGAACGGGGATGGCACAGGTGCATAGTTTACTTGAGCACTGCCGCGTTATTGGCTTTAATCAGCCGATTCATGTGTATTGGGGGGTGCGGGTTGCTGAGGATTTCTATGCCTTGAAAAACCTGTCAGCTTGGCAGGCAATGCCGAACCTCCATTATCATCCTATTGTGAGTGAGGACAGTGGTTGGTCAGGGCGTAGCGGCTTGCTGTATGAAGCCGTCTGCCATGATATTGCCCAGTTGGGCGACTATCGAGTGATTGTCAGTGGTTCGCCAGCCATGGTCTACGGCACACTGGATGCCTTGGTTGCTGCAGGCATGCAGCCGGAGCAAATGCAGGCTGATGTATTTGCCTACGCGCCACGCCCAGAATAGCTGGCAAGTTTAGCCCACAGCCGTGAGAGGGATGATCTACTCTGCTGTGGGGGTGGCCGGTATTGCGCCCGCTTGAGCTCTTACGACGGCGTCGCGGGCTTAATAACAATCTTTTACTGAACAGCTTGCTGCTCTTTAGCCAGTAAAGCACGTTTACGCTCGACGCCCCAGCGGTAGCCAGAAATCCCACCATCAGCACGTAAAATACGGTGGCAAGGGATCACTAACGCCAGTGGATTGGCCGCGCAGGCATTGGCCACTGCACGTACTGATTTGGGTTTGCCTAAGCGCTCGGCAACTTCGCTATAGCTGAGTGTTTGCCCAACTGGAATACTGCGTAAAACTGTCCAAACACTCTGTTGAAAATCACTGCCTTGAATATCCAGAGTGAAGTCCAATGGCGTCAATGGTTTGTCTAAAAAGTCAGTAATGTTTTTCAACAATGGCGCCAAGCTGTGCTCTTGCTCTTGCTCTTGCTCTAGCAGTTGAGCCTTAGGTAAGCGTTGTTGTAAGTCTGCATACAGTTGCGTGGGACTGTCTCCCAATAAAATAGTGCAAACGCCTTTGTGGCTGCGCGCAATTAAAATCGCGGCAAAATCCGTTTGTGTGGTAGCAAACTCTATTAAGGGGGGCGCTGATCTGGGCATCTAACCTCCTAGCTCGCCGGCAGTTACATTGAGCGAATGGATTCGGCATGGGCTTTAAACAATACCTCAAGTCCTAGCAAAGTACGCTCTATAATACGTTGATCAGACACCTCAGCTGGGCGTTGTAGAACCTTGTGCTGCAATAATGCCGTCAGCCCATGAATATAGGACCAGCTCGCGAGCGCAGCACCGCGGACATCTGGGGTATTTATCGGTTGTTTGAGCAGGTCAGCAACCATCTCTTCAAGTTTAGAAAAAGCCAGCTGGCGGGCTTCGCGCAAAGTGTCTGGCATATTTTCTAGAGCGAGCTCAGGACCAAACATCAGCTGATACAAGGCTGGATTATCACGGGCAAAATTTAAGTAGGTTAAGCAAAAGCCACGAATTTTATCTTCCATGGGCAGTGCCGCAGCTTCTTTATCCAGTACTTGTGCAAGCTCAAGGTAACCTTGAGTGGCGAGTTGGGCGAGCAGATCAGTGCGATTGCTAAAGTGATAATAAGCGGCGGTCGGAGTGACGCCTAGCCCCGAACAGAGCGCACGTACAGAGAGCTTAGTTGAGCCAACTGCTTCCAGCATCGTGCGTGCAGCACTAAGCAATTGTTCTGATAAATTACCCACATGATAGTTATTGCGTGGGCTCTGTGATTTTGAATCCATGCTCGATCTCCGTAGTTTCAGGCTGGAACAAGAGTAGTGCTATCTTAACACTGGATGGTATCTTGACAGTGTTAAGATGCAATTGTAGCCTGCTAAGCACAACAGAAAACAGCAGCACTCAGTCAACTGGTGTTGCTAACCGCGTTTAAACCAATAATAACAAGAGCTTGGGAGAGTCAAAATGAGAGAATTACATCCGTGGGAGAAGAGCTATCCAGCCAGTTTGCATCATTATGAAATTACGCCTGAACTGCTAGCTGGCAATCTGACCCAGTTCGCTGCGCAAGGTGCGCAACAATACCCTGATAGCGATGCTTTCAGTATGGTGCTACCCAATGGTTTAAAGCACAGCTTAACCTTTAAGCAGATCGATGATCTGTCCACTGCTTTCTCCCGTTTTCTCGTTGCTCAGGGTCTGCAGCGTGGTGATGTGGTGGCGATTCAGTTGCCAACCTGCTTGCACTACCCTATCGCGGTGCTGGGCGCGTGGAAGGCTGGTCTGATCGTGACCAATATGAACCCTCTGTATACCGCTCGGGAAGTGGCTTTACAGATCCAAGACAGCAATGCCAAATTACTGATTGCCGCTGATTTATTTGCTAACAGCATCAAGCCTATTGTTGAAGGATCGGGCTTACAACTGGTGCTCACCTCCATGGGTGATTTTTTTCCAGAGCCCATTGCCAGTGCTATTGGCCAACACCTTGGGGTGAATTTAGAGTTGGGTGATGTGCAGTACCATACCTTCACAGAGGCGCTGAGCAGTGGTGAAAACCTGCCGCAAGTAGAGCGCGAACTGCATCCGGTAGCTTTATATCAATACACCGGTGGCACCACTGGGCGCAGTAAAGGGGCACCATTGACCCACAGTAATTTATTGGCGGTGTTGGAAATGGCGCAGGCCTATGTCAATGCTTACGATATTAAAATGGAGCCCGGTGAAATCATTCTTACGGCTCTACCGCTCTATCATATTTTTGCTTTTAACTTTAACTTCTTGCTGTTTTACAAGCTCGGCGGCTGTAATGTGTTAGTTCCTAACCCGCGCCCATTGAGTAATATTAAGCCCGCTTTTGAGCAGTTTAAAATAGGCTGGATGACTGGCGTAGATACCTTGTATGCCGGTTTGCTGGCTGAACCATGGTTTGCGCAAAAACCGCTGCATTTAAAATATGTGGTATCAGGGGGCACTGCATTAAGGCCGAGTACCGCAACCCAGTGGCAAAAGCGTATTTGCCCGATTCTAGAGGGTTATGGCCTTACGGAAACCAGTTGTTTTGTCTCGCTAAACCCGCCGACCGATAAAGTTCAGTTGGGTTATGTTGGCCTGCCACTGCCAGCATGCGAGGTGCGCATTGTTGATGAGCAAGGGCAAGAGTTGCCTGCCGGACAGGCTGGAGAAATCGCGGTACGTGGCCCGCACGTGATCACTGAATATTTAAATCAGCCAGAAGAAACCGCAGCCAATATGCGCGATGGCTGGTTCTTTACCGGTGATATGGCAATTATGGATGAGCGCGGCTTTTTGCAAATTGTGGATCGTAAAAAAGATATTATTCTCGTCTCGGGCTTTAATGTTTACCCCAATGAAGTAGAAGGTATTATTGCCGAGCATCAGGATGTGGTGGAAGTGGCGGTGATCGGGCGGCCGGATAAAAATACCGGTGAGGCTGTGCATGCTTATATTTGCTCGCGCAATCCTGAGTTAACCGCCGAAGCGGTGATTGAACATTGCCGCCAGTACTTAACCGGCTACAAGGTGCCTAAGCACATTGAGTTTCGTGATGAGTTGCCCAAATCCCCGGTGGGCAAAATCTTACGGGCGCAGTTGCGTGATCCGCAGCCAGAACACACAGCTACCGCAGTTGCAACGACTGAGCGGCCGCTGGCGGTCAGTCAAGCATTAGCCCATTGGCACAAAATGGTGGCGCAAGGTGACTTGTCCACATTGCCCAGCATTTTGCACAGCGACGCAGTGTTTCGCTCCCCTGTGGCACATACGCCCTACCCTGGCGCGCCAGTGGTGGCGTTGATTTTAAATACCGTGGCGCAAGTGTTTACTGACTTCACCTATTTGCGTGAGCTGGCCACCGATGACGGTTTAAATGTGGTGTTGGAGTTTAGTGCACAGGTTAAGGGTAAACAGTTAAAAGGCATCGATATGATTCGCTTTGATGCAGAGGGTAAAATTGTTGAGTTTGAGGTGATGATTCGTCCCCTCAATGCTTTGCAAGCTTTAGCGGAGGAAATGGCACAGCGCTTAGCGCCTTACTTAGCCGGCAAATAAGTCGCGTTGAGCTGGCTGCTGCCAATATGTGCCGATTGCGTTAAAATAGTAAGCCACTTGGGCTGTAAAACTCAGGTGGCTTATTTATTTTACTGGGAGCATAGAATAGCAATGCGTGAAAAACCGACACCACCAGAAGACTACGAATGCTGTCAAAGCGAATGCTCACCTTGTGTGTGGGATGGCTATTACGATGAAATGGATCTGTGGCGTGCTGAACAAGCAGAATTAAAAGCTCAAGCAGAACAGCTCGCTAAGGATGCAAGTACCCCTGATTAGTACCATTTTGAGGTGCTAAGGAGGCTGTTATGGCAACCGGATGGGCGCATGATGGCGCCGTACAGGAACAAATTGACAGTACTATTGATGATGCTGTGCAACGGGCACGTCAGCAACTGCCGCAAGGGCCAAGTGCTGAGTTTTGTGAAAGTTGCGATGAGCTAATTCCCCAAGGCCGCCGCGAGGCTATCCCCGGTGTGCAGCTGTGCATTGCCTGTCAAACCTTAGTTGATCAAGAGGCGACGTATAGCGGTTATAACCGCCGTGGCAGTAAAGACAGCCAGCTGCGTTAAACAGTGAGAGTGTCGCTCAATATAGAGCTGAGTTTAACTTGGTTTTCTTCGGTAAATATTTGCTTTGAGATATAGGTTTCCATTCGGGAAAAGGACTACACTCTTGCATCTTTTATACTTGCCTAACGGAAACTAAAATGACAACGGTTTTGCTGATTTTATCGTTCTTGGGCTTCCTTACCATTGTGGCGGAAGATTTTACTAAAGTTGATAAAGCCAAGACGACATTGTTTTTCGGCACCTTGGTTTGGGTGCTGTATTTTATTGCCCCACCGGATGGTCTTGAAGCACCGCAGCTGATGCATGCGTTGAATGAAAACCTCTTAGAAATTGCTACTTTGTGGCTGTTTTTAATGGCTGCAATGACCTTTGTTGCTTATGTTTCTCATAAAGGTGTTATTGATGGCATCGTTAATCGAGTGATGCCAACGCATATGAGCGAGCGCCGCTTGATGCTGGTGACCGGACTATTTGCCTTCTTCTTCTCCTCCATGGCCGATAACATTACCGCCACTTTGGTGTGTATTACCGTGCTGGTTAGCTTGAATTTAAGCACTGATAAATTATTGCGTTATATCGTCTTGGTGGTCTTTGCGGTTAACTCCGGTGGTGCTGCGCTAATTACCGGTGATGTTACGACCCTGATGATTTTCTTGGCCGGCAAAGTGAAGATTGCTGATCTTTTTTTACTCAGTTTACCTGCGTTGTTTGCAGTGTTATTTTTATCCTTCTTACTGTCTCGCTCGCTCAAAGGTGAGGTGGTGTTAGTCAAGCGCGAGATTGAAGTGGCAATGGGTGACCGCATCATCGCAGGGCTGTTCTTAGCCACTATTATAGGCACCATTGGCGCGAGCATAGCCTTTGGCATCCCGCCAGTTTTATCGTTCTTGTTTGGCTTGGCGGTCATGTTTATGGCGGTGCATTTTTTAAACAAAGATGAACCTGTGCTGGAGTACATTCGTAAAATTGAGTTTGATACTCTGCTGTTTTTCTTAGGTGTTTTATTGTTAGTTGGTATGCTCAAAGAGCTGCAGGTTTTAGAGCACTTCCCTACTCTGTACGAAAAATTACCGGTTGTTGTGGCCAATTATGCTGTGGGTTTATTTTCTGCTGTTTTGGATAACGTACCGCTCACTGCAGCATTACTAAAATCAGGTATTGAAATGACTGAGGGACAATGGTTAACCCTGACCTACTCAGTGGGTGTGGGTGGTTCTTTGTTGGCAATTGGCTCGGCAGCGGGTGTTGTGGCAATGAGTAAAATACCGGCGCTAAGCTTTATTGCATATTTCCGTTACTTTGGTTATTTACTGCTAGCTTACACTGTAGGTTTTATTGGCGTAGTAGCAGTTAGCTATTTTTTATAAATTTGTGTGCAGCACCTAAGCCAGCGCTTTTATGCTGGCTTTTTTATTAGTGCTACATTGGCTTTTGTTAAGAATTGTTAATCTAGCCTTCATCACTGGGATTTTTGCTAGCGAATAAATAGACTGAAGGGTAAAAAATAACCAGCTTGAAGTTGCTGATTGAATAATAAATTAGGGGGGAGATTTATGGGCGACTCGAGCCAGAGCATACAAACACTCACCTTAACTGCAGTGGATGGTTACCCTATCAGTTGCCGGTTGTATCCAGCTTTAGGTGTTGCTAAAGGACAGTTGATTGTGGCAGGCGCGACGGGGGTTGGTCAGCAGTTTTATCGACGCTTTGCTGAGTATGCGAGTCAGCAAGGTTTCAATGTGCTGACTTTAGACTACCGAGGCGTTGGCGATTCAGCGCCTAATCAGCTAAAAGGCTTTCAAATGGATTTTGCTGACTGGGGGCAGTTGGATTTGGCTGCTGCTGTGGATTATATGTATCGAGAAGATGCGCCGCTGTTTTTAGTGGGTCACTCTTATGGTGGGCATGCTCTGGGTTTGCTTCCCAATCATGAGAAAATAAACCGCTGCTATACCTTAGGTACGGGAGCCGGTTGGCATGGCTGGATGCCGTTAGCCGAGCGCTTAAAAGTGCAATTTATGTGGAGTGTGATCTTTCCACCACTGGTGGCCTGGAAAGGCTATTTGCCTTGGAAGATGCTAGGGCTGGGGGCGGATATGCCCAAGGGAGTTTATCGTCAGTGGAAGCGCTGGTGTAGTATGCCGCATTACTTCTTTGATGATCCGTTAGTGCGCGAGTCTAGAAAGTTGCAGTTTGCCCAAGTACGCACGCCCATTACTGCAGCAGTGGCACTTGATGATTTATGGGCGTTGCCAGCATCCCGCGATGCTTTCATGGCGTATTACTGTAATGCTGAAGTAATTCACCGTGACCTTGACCCGCAAGCGTTTAATTTAGCCTTTGGTCATATGGGTTACTTTCGGCCGCTGGCGCAACCTTTATGGGATGAAATGTTGGCGTGGTTTATGGAGCCCGGAGCCCCACAGTAATTGAGTCGGAGTGAGCCACTACTCTGCCCCTGGTTCGATGCTTATCGACAATTCAAGCAAAAATGAGTGTGATTTTATTGCCCTAAGTTTTTAGGGAAATGCTTTAAAGGGTTCACACTCAGGACTTTGCCATTTAAGCTGTGCAGCGTTTTGTTAAACATATTGCAATGAACCCTTGCTTCTTAAGGTGTTTTTAAGTTGTACATTTGCTATGCACTGTTGTTGAGTGCTTAAGTGTGGAGTTTTTATGAGCGAAGGTTCGGTTGTGGTATTAAACAGTTATTACACCTTGATTGCGGCTACTGTGGTTCTTTTAGTCGGGCGTACATTGGTTAAACGTGTGCGTGTTTTGAGTAATTTTAATATACCTGAGCCGGTGGTGGGCGGTTTAATCGCAGCAGTGCTGGTGTTGGGATTACATCAGGTTAATGGTTTTTCGATTCAAATCGAGAAAGGTCTGCAAGATGGCTTTATGCTGATGTTCTTTGCTTCGATTGGTTTAAGCGCTGATTTCAAGCGGCTGAAAGCGGGTGGCCTACCGCTAATTTTGTTCACTGCAGTAGTTACTGGCTTTATTGTTGCCCAGAATGTTGTTGGTATTAGTTTGGCGACGCTGTTGGGTTTAAAGCCTTTAACTGGTTTGATTACCGGTTCGATTACCTTGGTTGGCGGACATGGTACGGCTGCGGGCTGGGGGCAAATTTTTGAAACTGATTTTGGTATTCAAGGCGCGGTTGCTTTGGGTATGGCGTGTGCCACTTTTGGCTTGGTCTGTGGTGGTTTAATTGGTGGGCCGGTGGCCCGACGGTTGATGAAGCAAGTGAAGGTGCCTACTGAAGTTGTTGGTAGCGGGCCGCAAGTTGCTTTTGAACAGCCGCAGCATAATCGTTTGATTACTGCTGATACGGCGATTGAAACTTTAGCTTTGTTTGCTTTGTCTTTAGCCAGTGCGTTTTATTTGTCGAGTTTTATGGCGGAGCATTTTAGTGAGTCTAATTTTGTTATTCCCACTTTTGTCTGGGCGTTAGCTTCAGGGGTTGTGGTGCGCAATGTGCTGACAAGTGTGTTTAAAGTGACAATCTTTGATCGTTGTGTCGATGTGTTTGGTAATGTGTCTTTGTCGCTGTTTTTGGCGATGGCGTTGCTGAGTTTAGAGTTGTGGATGATTAAGGATTTGGCTGTGCCTTTAATCATTATTCTCAGTGTGCAGGCGTTATTGTTGGTGTTTTTTGCGATTTTTATAGTTTTCCGGGTGATGGGTAAGGACTATGATGCGGCTGTGTTAGCTGGTGGTTTTTGTGGTTTTGGGATGGGGGCTACGCCTACTGCTGTGGCAAATATGCAGGCGGTTACGGATCGTTTTGGACCTTCGCATAAGGCTTTTTTGATTGTGCCCATGGTGGGTGCGTTTTTTGTCGATATCTTGAACGCAACGATTCTCTCGGCGATTACTTCGTTGCCGTTTTGGAATTAATGGTTTGAGTTTGTAAGGGCCTGCTGTCTTAGCTGAGCAAAGTAGTGATGACGCTATGAGCATGCCGTACCTTGTTAGTATCGCTGTTCCCTCAGCGGGGCGTCCTGCCCCGATTCGGGCGCTACGCCATCCATGGCTGCGCTGGTCGCAATACCAACAAGGTACTCATTGATCAGTGATGCTGTCTGCAAGCTTGCAGTACGGCTCTTTTAAAGCAAACAACCTGTGGGATATGGTAAGCGCAGGTTTAGAGTTTTAGCTAAGAAGAGTATCCCGCATGATATGCGCATGCCGTATCTTGTTAGTATCGCTGTTCCCTCAGCGGGGCGTCCTGCCCCGATTCGGGCGCTACGCCACCCATGGCTGCGCTGGTCGCAATACCAACAAGGTACTCATTGATCAGTGATGCTGTCTGCAAGCTTGCAGTACGACTCCTTTAAAACGCATTACTGCGTGATGTTCTATTCAGTTATTGAGTTCTATTGGTTGCAGTGGATGAGAGTTTTTGTGCAATAGTGCAAACGCTGCAAACGCTGCAAACGCTGCAAAGGATTGACGAGTGCTTCGGAGTGGGTGTGGTGAGCGTAGGCATGGATGGCGCAGCGCCGGAGTTGAACCCTGGATGGGTTCATCGACGGATTAACACTTACCCCGAAGTACGGCATACAGAGGTTTGATGTCTTCGCAGAGCAAAGTAGCGATGACGCTATGGGCATGCCGTATTTGTTGGGACTCTACATCCCGTTGGTAAACTCAGGAATACTCATATCCACTGCCTCACGTACTGCACCTAGAGCAGTGGCGTAGTGGCCTAGTACGCCTAAGGCGTAATCAATACGTGAGCGTATGCGTTGGTCATTGTCATCAACGATGGGGCCTGGGTGCAGCATGGTGTTGACCTGACGAATAATAAGTTGCTCAGGGATATAACACAGACGGTTATTTTTAAAGCTGGAGCTGCGCAGCTCACTGATCGGATAAGCACCGCCAACGCCTGAAGAAACAGATACCAGTAGCCCTGGCTTATGCGCCAGCTCAGTTTTACTGGCCAGGACAAAAAAGTTTTTTAATGCAGGGCAGGCCATACCGTGCCATTCCGGACTGATAACAATCACAGCATCGGCAGCTTGTAAGCGAGCAGCGTAGTCGTGCCATAAAGCATCATTGTGCTCGGGCCATAAGGGTAGTGGACTGGTGCCTAAATCGATTAGAGAGCAGCTGTTATCATCACTGAGCTGTAAATCAATCAGGCGTTGGCGTAAATATTCAGCCACCCGCGCTGATTCACTTTGCGGACGGCCCGAACCTGAAATTATGACGTAATTAAGCATTGCAGTCCCTCGGTAAAATATTTTATAAGGTCTAAGTCTAGCCTGAAATAGTCATTCTTTGCTAAGCCCGTTAGTCTTAATTATCTATCGCTGGCCGTACTTTGAGAAAATACACCTCGCTCAGTGATTAAGCTTTTGCAAGGTTTAGCGAGCGGTACATTAGCCTTTAAAAAACTCCCCTGGGGTGCTGCCAAAGTGCTGACTAAAAGCGGCAATAAAAGCGGAAGTTGACTCATAACCACAGGCTAGCGCTACTTCTGTTACCGACTGTTTTTGCTCGAGTAAGGGTAAAGCATTGAGTAAACGCAGACGCTGGCGCCAGAGCCGAAAGGTGAGGCCGGTTTGCTGAGGAAAAAGACGGCTTAAAGTCTTTTCTGAAATATGTAAGCGCTGCGCCCATTGGTTTAAGGTGTCTGTCGCGTCGGGATGTTTTTGTAATTGCGCAACAATTTTTTGTAAGCGTTTATCTGCGGGTAAGGGCAGCATCAACCCCATATCTGGGGCGTGGGTTAACTGATCCAGTAGCACAGCCGCTAAGCGACCTGCGGCGCTGGATTGATCGTACTCCACTGGCAGTTCGCCAAAGGCGCGAATCAGCTCTTTAAGGAGAGGACTGACTTCAACCACTCGGCAGTTATTCGGCACAACAGTCAGGGCTTGGTTATCAATATATAAGCTGCGGATTTGGGTGTGCGCCGAGCATTGCACGCGGTGTTTGATGCCTGCGGGTATCCACACTGCACGCTGCGGTGGTGCAATAAAGCGCCCTTGGGCTGTTTGTACCTCTAATACGCCACTGATCGCGTAGGAAAATTGCACCCAGGGATGACTGTGGCGGTAACCGAGGACTACATTGGGTAATGCTTCTGTTTGCCCGTAAAGTGGCCGTGGCAGCTGCTTTAAGTCGTTGAGGCGTTGCTCTAAAGAGCTTGGCATTGTCCGTTCACCGATATTCTTTGGCTGATTGCCGTTAGCCGGATTATTTCATATCCAGTAGAGTCGCACCATATTGGATTTACTGGTGTGATTATTATGTTTCGTTTACGCATATTGTTCGACAACTTTACCCTGATCTTAATTGCTGTGGTGTTGGCTGCGACCTTCATTCCTGCACATGGTGTAGGCGCTACGGTATTTAAGTGGCTGACGAGTTTTGCCATTGCGTTATTGTTCTTTTTCCATGGTGCTAAGCTGTCGCGGCAAGCTATTATTGCAGGGGTGATGCATTGGCGTTTACATATGCTGGTGTTTGCCTGCACCTTTATTTTATTTCCAATTTTGATGTTGTCTTTGCAGCCGGTATTGCGCCCTCTCTTAGGGGATGAGCTGTGGGTCGGTATGTTGTATTTGGCCGCTTTGCCCGGCACGGTGCAGTCAGCGATTGCGTTTACTTCGATTGCCCGCGGTAATATTCCGGCGGCGGTGTGTGCAGCTTCGGCATCGAGTTTGGTGGGTATTTTGGTCACGCCTTTATTGGTAAAAATGATGCTAGATGCTGATGCGGGTACTGCAGGAATGCTGGAGGCGGTGATTCGGATTAGTCTGCAGTTGTTGTTGCCTTTTTTACTGGGTCATTATATGCGTCGCTGGATTGGTAGTTGGGTGGATCGCAATAGCAGCTGGTTGAAGTATGTGGATCAAAGCTCGATTTTATTAGTGGTGTATACGGCCTTTAGTGCGGCAGTGATTGCTGGGTTATGGGCTGCAGTGCCGCCGTCGTCGTTGATTTTGTTGGCTGTGGTGTGTTCTGTGATTTTAGCTATTGTTCTGTTTGCTACGACTTGGCTGGCGCGAGGCTTTAAGTTTAATAAGGAAGATGAGATTACTATTGTCTTTTGTGGTTCGAAAAAGAGTATGGCGACGGGGATTCCGATGGCTTCGGTGTTGTTTGCCGGGGGTGCAGTGGGGCCAGCGATTTTGCCGCTGATGGTGTTTCACCAAATTCAGTTGATGGTCTGTGCGGTGATGGCGCAGCACTATGCGTCGCGCTGCGAAGAAGAGGGTGCTCAGTGCGCTGATTGAGCTGTGCAAAGTAAAGTTTCTAGAATGTTTTGTGCATGGCGTACCTTGTTCATATCGCTGTTCCCTCAACGGGACATCCTGCCCCGATTCGGGGCTACGCCATCCATGGCTGCGCTGGTCGCGACACGAACAAGGTACTCGTTGACCAGTGATATTACCTGCGAGTATTGAGCACGACTCTTTTGGCCTGACGATGTTGGATAGTTTGCCTATCTGTCTATATCACTGAGATTATCTTGCGCTGTTGCAGGGCATACAATTGGTTAGCCAGTACTTCGGGGTGGGTGTGGTGAGCGTAGCTAGGGATGGCGCAGCGCCGGAGTTGAGCCCTGGATGGGCTCAACTCCGGATGAACACCTGCCTCGAAGTACGATATGCACAGATTTAGCATTTTTAGCAGAGCAAGGTAACAAGGACAATTTGTGCGTGGCGTACCTTGTTCATATCGCTGTTCCCTCAACGGGGCATCCTGCCCCGATTCGGGCGCTACGCCATCCATGGCTGCGCTGGTCGCGACACGAACAAGGTACTCGTTGATCAGTGATATTGCCTGCCAGTATTGAATACGACTCTTTTGGCCTGACGATGTTGAGCAGTTTAGCTATCTACCTGTATCACTTAGATTTCCTTGCGGCTTACCGGTGCGAGCGAGGCAGTACACATCTACACGGGCGGCGCCGTGTTGGAGTAGGAGTGCGCTAATTATTGAGCAGGTGGTGCCTGTGGTGAGCACATCATCTACTAGGGCAATGTGCTTATTTCTAACCTGCTCTGGGCGGGTGATCTGAAAGGCATTGTACAGGTTTGCCCGCCGTGCTTTAGCGCTTAAACCTTGTTGGCTAACTGTTTCACGGGTACGTAATAAGAGTTGCTGCGGACTGTCTAAAGGCACTGTTTTCGCTAGCCAATCGCAGATCATTTGCGCCTGATTATAGCCACGTTGACGCTGCCTACGTTTGGCCAGTGGAACTGCTAATAACAAATCTGGCCGCCGTCCACCTTCATCAAACGTATAGTGCAAATACTGCCCAAGTACTGAACTTAACAGCTGTCCATAAGGCCAGTTTTGCTGGTATTTAAAGCGACTGATTAAGGTATCAACTGGAAAAGTGAACTGCAAAGGCGTGATCACTTGGCTAAATAACGGTGGGTTATGGGTGCAGTCATAGCACAAGGCATCTTGGCTAGGCATAGGTAACGCACACTGTGGACAATGGTCGCTGAGCCAGGGTAACTCTGCCTCACAGTCAGTGCATAGAGGTATTAATTGCTGACTGGGGCTATCGCAGAGTAAACAGGGTTGTTTGCTTTTTAACCAGTTGTAAACCTTTTTTAAGTGACTCGGTTGACAGGTCATGACGTCTCCTTGATCATTATTGCAATGCATCCTGCATGCTTAAAGATTAGCAGCCAGCCGCTTAACGGCCAATAAAAAGGATAACCAATGAACGCCAGCCTTAACCCCGTCACTCGCCATGATTGGACCCAGAGTGAAGTGACCGCTTTGTTACAGCAGCCTTTCAACGACTTGATCTTCCAAGCACAAAGCGTGCATCGCCAGCACTTCAATGCCAATCGCGTGCAAGTTTCGACTTTACTGTCGATTAAAACGGGTGCTTGCCCAGAAGACTGTAAATATTGTCCGCAGTCTGGGCACTACAACACTGGGCTGGATAAAGAAAAGCTGATGGAAGTGCAGAAGGTTTTGGACGAAGCCAAACGCGCCAAAGAGATTGGTTCAACGCGTTTTTGCATGGGCGCAGCGTGGAAGCATCCTTCGGCGAAAGATCTGCCTTATGTCTTGGAAATGGTGAAAGGCGTTAAAGCCATGGGCATGGAAACCTGCATGACCCTTGGTAAGTTAGATGAAGCGCAAACCCAAGCATTGGCTGATGCCGGTTTAGATTATTACAACCACAACCTTGATACTTCGCCAGAGTTTTACGGCAATATTATTACCACCCGTACCTATGCCGAGCGCTTACAAACTTTAAGTTATGTACGTGATGCGGGAATGAAAATTTGCTCCGGCGGTATTTTGGGCATGGGCGAATCCATTGCTGACCGTGCTGGTTTGTTGATGCAACTGGCCAATTTACCAGAGCATCCAGAAAGTGTGCCGATCAATATGCTGGTGAAAGTTGAAGGCACACCGTTAGAAAATGCTGAGGATGTTGATCCTTTTGATTTTATCCGCATGCTTGCTGTAGCGCGGATTATGATGCCTAAATCCCATGTGCGTTTGTCCGCAGGCCGTGAACAAATGAACGAGCAGATGCAAGCATTAGCATTTTTAGCCGGTGCTAACTCGATTTTCTACGGGGAGAAGCTTCTGACCACTGCTAATCCACAAGCGGATAAAGATATGCAGTTGTTTGCCCGTCTCGGCATCAAACCAGAAGCCCGTGAAGAGTATGCCGATGAAGTGCACCAAGCGGCGATTGAGCACGCCATCATCGAGCAACGCGATGCCTCATTATTTTACGATGCGGCCGCACACTAAATGATCCTATGAGTGGGCAGGCTGCCTGGCTTGTCCCTTGCATAACGACCTTGCCTGAAAACCTTACTTTGGATTGTCATGAGCTTCGATCTTGCTGCACGTTTGGCCGCCCGCCAAGCCGATAACCTTTACCGCCAACGGCCACTATTGCAAAGCCCACAAGGGCCTGTAGTGCAGGTGGAGGGTAAAGAGTACTTGGCTTTTTCATCCAATGATTATCTCGGCTTAGCCAATCACCCGCAGGTGGTGGAAGCGATGCAGCAAGGCGCTGCACGTTGGGGCGTTGGTGGTGGTGCTTCGCATTTAGTCATTGGCCATAGCGAGCCGCATCATCAGTTGGAACAAGCTTTGGCTGAGTTTACTGGCCGTGAACGTGTGCTCCTAATGAGCAGCGGTTATATGGCCAATTTAGCTGTGATTACCGCCTTGGTCGGGCAAGGTGATACTGTGCTGCATGACCGTCTTAACCATGCCTCGCTGCTGGATGCTGGGCTGTTATCAGGCGCACGTTTTAGCCGCTATTTACACAATGATCTCGACAGCCTCAAGCAGCGTTTCCAGCGTGCGCAGGGTCATACGCTGTTGGTAACTGACGGCGTCTTTAGTATGGATGGCGATCTGGCGCCTTTGCCCGAGTTAGCAGAGCAGGCCAAAGCTCACGGGGCATGGCTGATGGTGGATGATGCCCATGGCTTTGGTGTGCTGGGCAAAAACGGTGGTGGTTTGCTTGAGCATTACGGCTTAACGGCTAGCGAGGTGCCGGTGTTGGTGGGCACTCTGGGTAAATCCTTTGGTACGGCGGGCGCTTTTGTTGCCGGTAGCGAAGAGTTAATTGAAACCCTCATTCAATTTGCGCGGCCTTATATTTACACCACCAGCTCGCCGCCTGCTGTGGCTTGTGCGACTTTAGCCAGTTTGCATTTATTGCAAACCGAGCATTGGCGCCGTGAGCATCTGCAACAATTAATTCAGCAGTTCCGTCAGGGTGCTCAGGCTTTAGGCTTGAATCTTATGGACAGCCCCACGCCGATTCAGCCGATCATTATTGGTGATAGCGGCAAAGCGATGGCGATTTCAGCCAAGCTGCGGCAATTGGGTATTTTAGTCGGTGCGATTCGTCCGCCAACCGTGCCGGCCGGTAGTGCGCGTTTACGTATCACGCTGACCGCAGCGCACACTGCCGAGCAGGTGCAGCAATTACTCGATGGTTTGGCCGCTTGCCAACTGGAGGCGTGTGATGAGTAAGCATCTGGTATTGCTCCCCGGTTGGGGGTTAGGCGTGGTGCCGCTACAGATTTTAGCCCAGCAACTGGATGCTGCTTTACCGCAGCTAACAGTACAGATTCAGCCACTCCCTGATATGCGCGGAAAAAGTACCGAGGCGCTGATTGCCTTGCTCGATCAGCAGTTGCCGAGTGATTGCTGGCTAATGGGCTGGTCGTTGGGCGGCATGTTAGCCACGGCTTTGGCGGCGTATCGGCAATCAGCCTGTGCAGGGCTGATCAGTTATGCCAGTAACCCTTGTTTTGTCGCGCGCGAGACATGGTCAGCGGCAATGCCAGTGGATACTTTTACCGCGTTTCGCCAGCTCTGTACTGAGGATTTCGCCGCAGGTCTAAAGCGTTTTGTGCTGTTATGCAGTCAAGGTGCTGCGCAGCCTCGAGTATTATCGCGGCAGTTATTAGAGGCTGCTGCAGTGGCTGATTCTGGCTGTGCTTTAGCCGGATTAGATCTGTTGGCTGAGTTGGATAATCGTGCCGCAATCAGTGCCTTTGCAGGCCCGCAGCTACATTTGTTCGCTGAGCAGGATGCCTTAGTACCGTCGCTGGCGCTTAGCCGTGTGCGAGCGCTTAATGCACAAGCCACTGTGGAGTTTTTCGGACACAGCCATGCCGGTCTTATTGTTGAAGCGCAATTATTAGCCCAGCGCATTGCCGACTTTGTTCTGCGTGGTCAGCATGCGTGAGTTGTCAGCGCAGCAGCAGAACAACAAACAACAGGTTGCCGCCGCATTTTCCCGCGCCGCGGCAACCTATGACAGCGTGGCCGATTTTCAGCGCGCGGTGGGCGCACGTTTATTCAGCTTACTGCCTGAATCAATCAGCTCAGAGCAAATACAGCAATGGCTGGATCTTGGCTGTGGCACGGGCTATTTCTGCGAACACTTACAGCAACTTTTTGCCAGTGCGCGCGGTACCGGCCTTGATCTTGCCCAAGGCATGCTGGCCTTTGCGCGTACACGTTGTCCAACTCTCAGCTATATTTGCGCCGATGCTGAGCAGTTGCCATTGCAGGACAATAGCCAAGATCTGATTTTTAGCAGCTTAGCGCTGCAGTGGTGTACTGATTTTTCTAAGGTGCTGCGTGAGGCGCATCGAGTACTTAAACCGGGTGGTGTGTTGCTGTTTAGTAGTTTGGCAGATGGCTCACTGATCGAGCTGCGCCGTAGTTGGCAGGCGGTGGATAATGCCAGTCATGTGAATCAGTTCCGCACACTTCAGCGCTATCAGGATTTAACCGCTGCCAGTGCTTTGCAGGTGCTGGATTTGCACTGTCATACCCATACCTATCATTACGCCAAAGTGGCTGACCTGACCCATGAACTAAAGCATTTAGGTGCAGATCATGTGCAAGAGGGACGTGCGCCTGGTTTGGTCAGCCGCCAAGGCTTGCAACGCTTGCTGAGAGCTTATGAAGATTACCGTCAGGCGCAAGGTTTACCTGCCACCTGGCAAGTGGTTTATGGCGTATTACGTAAAGAGGGTTAAGCATGGCACAGGCATTTTTTATGACTGGCACAGACACCGATGCCGGCAAAACCAGCATTGGCGCAGGACTGCTCTGCGCGGCCAAACAACAAGGC
Source organism: Denitrificimonas caeni (assembly GCF_027498055.1). Taxonomy (GTDB): domain Bacteria; phylum Pseudomonadota; class Gammaproteobacteria; order Pseudomonadales; family Pseudomonadaceae; genus Denitrificimonas. The sequence goes on along the minus strand of NZ_CP114976.1, from coordinate 357,294 downwards.
TGCAGCACATTAGCCATGAAACCTGTGGCCTCCGGTTGTGAGATGACCGAGCAGGGGCTACGTAATAGCGATGCTTTGGCTTTGATCGCGCAAAGCACAGTGCCGTTGCCTTACTCACAAATCAATCCTTATGCCTTTGCACCAGCCATTGCGCCGCATATTGCCGCGCAGGAAGCGGGTGTTGAATTATCCGTGGCGGACTTATATCAGGCGGCGCAGTTGGTTTTGCAACAACAGGCCGATTTTACTCTGATTGAAGGCGCTGGCGGTTGGCGCGTACCGATCTCTAATACAGAGTTTCTCTCGGACTTTGCCATTGCCTTGCAGTTACCGGTGATTTTAGTGGTGGGCGTGAAATTAGGCTGCATTAATCATGCTTTATTGACTGCACAAGCGATTCTCAATGATGGACTGGAGCTGGCGGGCTGGGTGGCGAATGTGATTGATCCCAACTGTGCGCGCTTAGCGGAAAACCTCGCAACTTTGCAGCAGTTGATGCCTGCACCGTGTTTGGCTGAAGTGCCGTATTTACCTGTGGCAAATGCCGAGTCTATGGCCAAACATTTATCGCATATTTTGCAGCAACTAGTGGTCCGCTGAGTTTAAAGCCTGCTTTGTAAGAGCAGTAAAGTTTTGTTAATAATGATAAATCAACCACACTTTGGTGGCTGGACATAAAATTGTTTTTGCGTAAGCTCAGGTCCGCTAATAAATAGCGTCATTATTCAGGGAGTTATAGGATGTTGAAGAAAACATTATTGGCTGCAGCAGTATTCGCGTGTGCCACAACTGCAGTGCAGGCCAACGAAGTATCGGGTTATTTGACTGGTAGCGTTGGTCAGTCAGACACTAAAGGAGCTAATACAGATACTGCATATAAAATTGCGGTTGGCTTGCAGGCGAATCCGTATGTTGGCTTAGAAGCACAATACACCGATTTAGGTAAGCCTAGCGACAGAGGTTATCTGGTTGTTGGATCAACTGCGTATTCAGGTAAATTGACTGCTGACACCAAAGGTTTAGGTGCAAATTTAGTTGGTACTTTGCCATTAGACGACTTTAAACTGTTTGCAAAAGTCGGTTATCACAAAATGGAAACAAAAGTTAAATTTAAAGCTGATGCTGGTGGTTCAGTTAGTGGTACTGCTCGTGAGTGGGTTCCTTCATTCGGCGCGGGTGCATCTTATGCCATCATGCCTGAGCTAGAGATTGTTGCTGAGTACGAGCGTTACAAAGATGTTGCAGATGCATACAACGTTGACCTCGCCTCTGTCGGCCTACGCTACAACTTCTAAGTAAGAAAAATCTGCCGTTGCAATGGCGGCAGACTTTATACAGCCTAACTAACTTTTATGGCTGCACTATCAAGTTATTAAATAACAAATCATCCACCAGTATTTCGCCTTCCTCTTCTTTTAGGGTGTTTTGCACTTGTAGCAAAGCGGCTTGACGCATCGCTTCCTTACCCTCATTGGATCCTAGATTCTCATCAGTTTGCTGAGCGAACAGCTGAATCAATTGGTCGCGAATCAGTGGCTCGTGGTATTCAACCCTAGCCACGTTTTCTGCTTTAACGCGTAAAGCAATATCGGCTTTGTAGTATTTAAGTTTGCCACCAGCACCATAATTACCCACTAAAGCAGGTACTAAATTGACATACGCGGACGGTGCAGCAACGACAGGCGTTTGCTCATCTTCTTGCGCGTACGCTGTTAGCCCGCTGAACGAAAAAGCCAGTAATAGGATCGATACATATTTCACAGTGACTGCTCCATGGCATAAATGAATTCATGCTCCACAGTATACGTTTAGGCTTGTAGAGTTTGTTATTGATTTATGAGGCAAGCCATTGTCATAGGCTGAATTAAAGGTTGACAGTAATAATGCACTATCACTTACATGCATACAGATTGAACTCTAGTCTGTGCGCTCTACACTCAAGAAAACAACAAATTAGAGGTGCCTTATGAAAGCTGTCTTGTGCAAAGCCTTTGGACCAGCAGATACGTTGGTTGTAGAAGAAGTAAATAGCCCAGAAATTAAGAAAAATGAAGTACTGCTGGATGTGCATGCGGCAGGCATTAATTTTCCTGACACGTTAATTATTGAGGGTAAATATCAGTTCAAACCGCCGTTTCCATTTTCTCCGGGCGGTGAAGCTGCGGGTGTAATCAGCGCAGTGGGTGAGAAGGTCAGTCATTTGCAAGTGGGCCAGCGCGTTATGGCGTTAACTGGTTGGGGCAGCTGTGCGGAACAAGTTGCGGTGCCTGCTTATAATATTTTACCGATGCCTGAGGGGATGGATTTCCCGACCGCAGCGGCTTTTAGCATGACCTATGGCACAGCAATTCATGCGTTAAAGCAGCGCGGCGCCTTACAAGAAGGGGAAACCTTATTAGTGTTAGGTGCTTCCGGTGGCGTAGGTTTGGCTGCGATTGAGATTGGTAAAGCCATGGGCGCGCGGGTGATTGCTGCGGCCAGTAGCGCTGAGAAACTAGAAGTAGCACGTCAAGCTGGCGCTGATGAGCTGATCAATTATCACGATGAAGATGTGCGTGAGCGTTTAAAAACCTTAACCAAGGGACAGGGCGTGGATGTGATCATCGATCCAGTGGGCGGTGATTTATTTGAAACGGTGTTTCGCTCCATTGCTTGGAATGGCCGTATGCTGGTGATTGGTTTTGCTAGCGGTACTATCCCGTCGTTACCAGCGAACTTGCCACTGTTAAAAGGCGCTGCGGTAATTGGTGTGTTCTGGGGGGCTTTTGCTCAGCGCCAGCCGCAAGATAACGTGGCCAACTTCCAGCAACTCTTTGCTTGGTATGCCCAAGGAAAACTCAAGCCGTTGGTCTCACAAACTTTCCCGCTGGAAGAAACTGCCGCAGCGATTAATACCCTAGGGGCGCGTAAAGCTGTGGGTAAGTTGGTGATTAAGGTGCGTTAAAACGCCATTGCGCTACCCGCACAGCGTTTATGCATGCCTATACCTGAGCCAAAGTCTTAAAGTATCAAGCTGTAAGACTTTGGCCAGAGACTTTCAGAACTAAATAATTGACTACTTCTTTAGCTGCAGTCATAAAGAACGCTGCTTTATCTGCGACTTTCATCGTATAGTAGCGGAAAATAATTATTAGTTTATAGGCTATAACAGCATGTTACATCGCATTGTGGTTGTGGGTGGTGGTGCCGGCGGACTGGAGCTGGCAACCCGACTTGGGCGTTCCTTAGGTAAACGCAAAAAAGCTAAAATAACTTTAGTGGATGCCAACCTAACTCATATCTGGAAACCGCTATTACATGAAGTGGCCACCGGCTCACTGAACAGTACGGATAATGAATTAAACTATTTAGCTCAAGCCAAGTGGAATCATTTTGAGTTCCAAATTGGCCGCTTTGCTGGGATCGATCGGCAAGCGAAAACCATTGAGCTCAGCGCAACGCTGGGTGAAAAAGGTCAAGAGCTGGTGCCAGCCCGCAGCTTGCCTTATGACACCCTAGTGGTTGCAGTGGGCAGCCTTACCAATGACTTTGGTACCCAGGGTGCAGCTGAACACTGTATTTTCCTGGATAGTCCGCAGCATGCATTAAACTTCCACCGGCGTTTATTAGGCGAGTATTTAACAGCCCATGCCCAAGGCGATATTGACCACTCGGTTAACATTGCCATTGTTGGTGCTGGTGCAACTGGGGTGGAGTTGGCTGCGGAGTTGCGCCGTGCCGCAGAAGAGTTATCTGCCTATGGCTTGGGGAATATCCAGCCAGAAAATATGAATATCAGCTTGATTGAAGCAGGTCCGCGGGTCTTGCCGGCCTTATCTGAGAAGATTGCCGATGAGGTGCATCAGCAGTTATTAAAGCTGGGGGTGCAGGTTAAGTTGTCGGCAGCAGTGGAAGAAGTCACCGCTGATGGTATGAGCATCAAAGGCGGTGGTTTTATTCCAGCAACACTAAAAGTGTGGGCGGCGGGGGTGCGAGCACCGAATTTTTTAACTGAGCTCGATGGTTTAGAAACCAACCGCATTAATCAGTTAGTAGTGCACAGGACCTTACAAACTACGTTAGATGAAAATATTTTTGCCTTAGGCGACTGTGCGGCCTGTCCTCTTAGTGAAGGCAGCGATAAAAATGTCCCACCCAGGGCGCAATCAGCCCATCAGCAAGCCAGCTTTTTAAACAAAGCTTTAGCGCTAAAATTAAAGGGCAAAGCGCTGCCCAGTTACAGTTACCGTGATTACGGCTCTTTGGTCTCCCTCTCGCAATACAGTGCGGTGGGTAACATCATGGGTGGCTTTATGCGCACGGTAAACGTGGAAGGCTGGATGGCGCGCATGTTCTATATTTCTTTATATAGGATGCATCAGGTGGTGTTATACGGTGTATTTCGTACGGCACTGATTATGCTCAGCGACCGCATCGGCAAGCGAACCCACCCGCGGATGAAATTGCATTAATTGCAAGGTGCGCTGGCTCCTCTAGTGAGTAATTGCTAGTGAGAGAGCCCGGCGCAAGCAGTACACTGTGGTTGAGCTAGAGAGGAGTTGCCTGTGTTAATTCGATCCATAGAAGAGCTAGACGCGGTACGTGCGCGTTGCAAAACCATGACTAGAAAGCGCGCGCTGACTTCCGGTGGCCTGACTTTAATACCCGTGCCCGGCGTGGATATCGCTGCAGATGTGGGCTTGTTATTAGAGCTGCTGCCGGCGATTAGTCGCGAATTTGGCTTAACCCAAGAGCAAATGCGGCACCTTGATCCGCAATTAAAAAGTTTTTTATATGGGGTGATTAAGACCACAGGTAGCCGTGTGGTTGGCCAGCTGGTGAGCAAACAGGTGGTGGTCTCTTTGCTGCAAAAAGTAGGTGTTCGTTTGACCGCGAAGCAAACTTTAAAGTTTATTCCTTTTGCTGGGCAGGCAGCAGCAGCGGCGTTAAGTGGCAGTGCCATGTTGCTGCTTGGTTATGCACATATTCAAGAGTGCTACAGCATTGCCCAACAAGGCCTTGAATATAAGGCCTTACCTGCCCCGACCAATGATTGATATCTATTAATGCTGGCAGATGCTCAGCTATTGTAGAGCTGAGCCCTGAGCCCTGAGCCCTGAGCACGTAAGCAGTGCTGTTGATTGATGTGCCGAACAGATGCTATAGCAGCAGTGTTTAAGCGCTGTGTTGTTTGCTTTGTATCAGCACCTGCTGCGCCAGTTGCATGCCCGTTTCTGAGAAAGTTTTGTGGATCACATCAACGCCAGCGGCACAGATGCTGTCGGCATCTTCTGGGTATAAACAGTGACTGACAATAAAACCTTTAAAGCCACTCTCACGCAGTTTCTTAGCTGCTAAGGTTTTAGCCTCTAAATCATTTGCCGCTAAAATTACATACCTTAAATGCGGTGCGCGCAGACGCTTCCAGAACACGGCGTCCTCAGCGTCGGCAAATAAGCTGTGAATATCTTCTGCAGCTTGTTGCTCAATTTTAATCGGGTCAGAGTCGATGCCGATGACCGAATGTCCTTGTTCCTGTAAGACTTGATACGCCGCCATGCCAGTACGGCCCATACCGACGATAAGGATTTCATCATCGATATACAGCGGTTGCTCATCAGGGTGGTAGCCCTTACGTTCACATAAAATCAGGTACTTATTGAGCTTGTCATATAGGTTGTGAGCAAAGCGGTTGAGTGGTGCGGAGATCACAAAGGAGAAAGCTACAGTGAGCGCCAGTGGAATAATCCACTCAGGAATAGCGACGCTGGCGACAATCAAACCAAACTCACTGTAGTTGGTTAGGCTTAAACTGGTCAAAAAAGCGCTGCGCGCTCTAAGTTTAAACAACACCATCAAAGCAAAAAACAAGATACCTTTGAGCGGTAAGGCAATGGCCAACACTAAGGCGAAAATAATTGCTTGCTGATCCGGTAAGCCGCCAATACCAATTTGTAAAAAGAAACCCACCAAGAAGATTTCTTTAATGCTCCACAACGCTTTGGAGAGCTCACTAGAGCGTGGGTGGTTAGCCAGTAATGCCCCAAAAGCTAAAGCACCCAGCTCAGAGCTTAAGCCAATCTGCTCAAAGCCATAGCCGCCAACTACCAGCGCTAGCAGTAGGCCCAGCAAGACCAGCAGTTCTTCGTGGCCGCTGTAATCGACCAAGCGATAAATCAATGGGCGCAGCAGGGGAATGCCAAAAACTATTAGCGCCCACATCGAGGGGGTTTGACCGCTGGCGATGCTCATCACACAGAGGGCAATTAAGTCTTGCACCACCAAAATACCAATGGCCACGCGACCATGGAATGCGCGTAATTCCCGCTTGCGTGCTTTCTACGGTGACATCGAGATAGTCCCCTGAGGCAGCAATCACAAAGCCAGCAGCCAGGTAACCAATCAAAGGCGGCAGGCCGATCAGCCGTACTCCGATGCCTAAACTAAAGGCAAAAACGATCCATACGGCTTCAATCACAGCAGTTACCTAAGTGGGAAATATTTTGCTGCGCAATTTAACAAAGAAAAGCGCACACCCGCAGACTAATTCGCTGTTGTATTACTCCAGAGCCGCTGTGCTGAGGGAGATTAAGTGATTAACTGTTAATCAGCTGCTGGGCTGCATGTCGACCGCTGCACCAAGCGCTTTGCAGATCGCCTTGGCCGCACCAATCACCGGCAACCACAAGGCCACGGGATAAGTCTGCCAAGGTGTTGAGCGGTTGTTCAAGGGCGCCTAATGCATAACGCCAACGATGGGCAAAAGCGCTATCAGCTTCCGGCGGTGCGGTATCGAAGAGCTCGGCAAAGCAGTTACTGAGGCGGTGAATCACCTGCGCAGGCTCATCCTCTAGATGCTCAGTACTCCAAGCCACACTGGCGCGCAGTAACCACGTTTGCATGGGCTGCTCAGCAGCGATTGCACTGGGCCGTACCTCGGCAATAATGCGCTGCTGCATAGGGCTTAAGGGTTGGCTTGCGGTGAGCGGTTCTTTAAAGCCTAAGGCCACCATCCAAGTGGGCTGCATTACTACACTGGCAGCACAGGCCGCTAAATCAGGCGCACAGTTGCTCAGCAGTGTGCTGGCTTGTGGTGCAGGGATAGCGACTATGAGTTGTGCAAAGGGGCCGTGCTGCTGCCCATGTTGATCAAGAAGTAACCAGCCTTGCTGAGTGTGACTGAGCTGGCGTATTTCACAGGAAAATAAAGTGTTGAGCTCGCCCAGCAAATTACGGGTGAGCGCGCTCATATAGGGAATACCGGTCCATTGCTGCTCGGTCTGCTTGAGCCAACCGGCGTGCTGCCAGTGATCGAGTTCCGCAAGAAACTCTGCTTGATCGGCGTGAAAAGCTTGTGTGCCTAAATTAACGCGCCCCATAGCGCTACGATTGCTGGCTAAGCGCCCACCACTGCCGCGGCTTTTCTCAAACAGTTGCACGGTATACCCGGCGTTGTTAAGGCTGCGGGCAGCGGTAATGCCGGTCATTCCGGCACCGATAATAGCAACTTGAGAAGACGACATAAGAGTTCCTTGCAGTAAAAAGAGGGCAGTGAGCTGTATAAGGCATATCATAAATACTTGTACGTGCTATAGGTAGTTGTATAAGTATTTGCGAAAGAACTATAGTGTGTAGCAGTGCTTGTGTGCGTTACTAACAACGGCATCAGTAGCATGTTGTAGCACCTTGTCTATTTAAGCGGCTATGAAGCAGGAGACAATCACTATGCGTATTTTAATAACCGGCGGTACGGGCTTGATTGGTCGCAGTTTGTGTCAGTTTTGGTTGGCGCAAGGCCATGAGATTTATGTCTGGAGTCGTTGCCCTGAACAGGTGAAAAGCTTGTGTGGCGAGGCTGTGCATGGGCTGGCGGAGTTGCGTGAGCTGGATCATATCAAGCTTGATGCGGTGATTAACTTGGCTGGTGCCCCCATTGCTGATCGGCCCTGGACGCAGGCGCGGCGCAAGTTATTACGCGATAGCCGCATTGCTCTCACTGAGCATCTGGTGCAGTGGCTGGCCAGCTTGTCACATAAGCCAGAGGTGTTGATTTCAGGTTCGGCAGTGGGTTGGTACGGCGATGCTGGGGAGCAGGTATTAACCGAAAGCAGTCCTGTGCAAACCACGGACTTTGCTACGCAGCTTTGTGCTGACTGGGAAAATGCTGCTTTAGCTGCTGAATCGCTGGCGATTCGTGTGGTCTTGATTCGTACAGGATTGGTGTTAACCGCTAAAGGCGGCTTTTTATCGCGCTTATTACCGCTGTTTCGTCTCGGTTTAGGCGGTAAACAAGGTAGCGGTCAGCAGTGGATGCCGTGGGTGCACTTAGACGATGAAGTCGCTTTGATTGATCACCTGTTGCAGCATGTATCAGCTCAGGGTGTTTACAATGCCTGCGCACCAGAGCCGGTGCGCAATCAGCAGTTTGCACAGGCTTTAGGCAAGCATCTGCGCCGCCCTGCAGTGTTGCCTGTGCCGGGCTTTGCGCTAAAGCTCATGCTGGGAGACATGGCCGGGTTATTGTTAGGTGGACAAAATATTCGTCCTGAGCGTACTGCAGAGATTGGCTTTGAGTTTAAGTATCGAGAGCTGCCTGCGGCATTGGCTGCACTTTAAGCGTTTGCAGCATTGCAACTGGGGGAGTCGGTAGACATGGCTCACAGCTTTACTTTATTGTCGCGGCTTCGCTACTACTGGGCTGAAGCAATGCTGGGTGGCGCACTGGCTGATCACTGAACAAATCAACTACGTGACCAATAATGGTTAATGTCGGTGGGGTCAGTTCAGCATGCTTGGCCATGCTTTGCAGCTTGGCGAGGCTGCCGCGAATCACTTGCTGCTCGGCATAAGTGCCGCTGCCAATTAATGCTGCCGGTGTATCTGCAGCTAAGCCTGCGTTTATCAGTTCGCGAGAAATCTCCGCAAGACTGCTGAGTCCCATATAAAACACCAGGGTTTTTTTCGGATCAGCCAAGCTAGGCCAAGGCAGATTCAGTGCGCCGTCTTCCTGCAAGTGACCGGTAATAAACTGGCAGGAATGCGCTACGCCACGGTGCGTTAGAGGAATTCCCGCATAGGCAGTGCAGCCAGAAGCGGCAGTAATACCCGGTACTATTTGGCAGCTAATCTGCTGCTTTAAGAGAAAATCGAGCTCTTCGGCACCCCGGCCAAAAATAAATGGATCACCACCTTTGAGGCGTGCTACGCGCAATCCTTGCTGGGCAAGGTCAGCCAGCAGTTGATTGATTTGCTCTTGTTTTAAGCTGTGATGACCGCTGGCTTTGCCGACAAAGTGACGCTGGCTGCGCGCAGGTAACATGGCCATTAGCTCAGGGCTTACAAGGCGATCATAGACCACTGCATCAGCTTGTTGGAGCAGGCTCCAAGCACGCAAAGTTAGTAAGCTGGGGTCGCCTGGACCCGCACCAATTAAGGCCACAGTGCCGGGCGCAAAAAAGGCTTGTAGTGCCGCGGGGAAAGCGCTTGTCTGATCCATATCAGCTCCAAAGTAACTTTAGATCACAGGGTTAATGTCATCACAAAAAGGTGTGTTAGCCTACAGCGCTGGACACTTAATGTCAGGTAAAGAGCGCTTGTTTATAGCTTTTTTGCTTAAATAATTGTTGGCTTATAACCCTTGGCTTAGATTATGTCCGCGTTTGCGGCATATTTCTATTTGCTGGCGTCGCTCGAGCAAGTTAGGCTCAAGTCATTGCCGTCATAAAATAGCAGTGTCAGTACTAGCAACTGCACCACTTTATTAACATTCAAGAAGCGCTCTAATCGAGCGGCAAGGAACGGATTTTGAATATTATTAAACATCTAATTAAAAGCGATAAAACGCCAGTATATATCCTGACTTTATCAGCAGTGATAGGTGCAGTAGTTGGCTTTATAGGTGTGCTATTTCAACTGGGAGTGGCTTTTATTTCAACTTGGCGCATGACCAGTGTTGAGCAGCATTTTAGCGCGAAATGGCAAATTATTTTAGCAACTTTTATATTCTCAGCCTGCTTAACTATGCTGGCCTACTATCTGGTTAAGCGTTTTGCTCCAGAGGCTGGCGGTTCGGGTATTCCTGATATTGAAGGGGCGCTGCAGGATCTTCGGCCGGTGCGCTGGTGGCGGGTATTGCCGGTTAAGTTCTTTGCTGGGTTAGGGACTTTAAGTTCTGGCATGGTGCTGGGTCGAGAGGGGCCGACGGTACAGATTGGCGCCAATACTGCTGAAATGTTCAGTGATATTTTTCGTTTAAAAAACAAAGATAATCGTTATGCGCTGTTGGCCAGCGGTGCAGCTGCGGGTTTATCCGTAGCCTTTAATGCGCCTTTAGCTGGCATTATCTTTGTCATTGAAGAGATGCGCGAAGAGTTTAAATACAACATTGTTTCAATTAAAGCAGTGGTAATTGGCTCAATCATGGCCACGGTAATCTTCCGTTTAATTAACGGCAGTGCTGCGTTGCTTGATGTGGGAGTTTTTGCCGCTGCGCCTATTCAGGCTTTGTGGCTGTTTATTGTGCTGGGTTTTTGCATTGGCTTGTTGGGTATTGCTTACAACCGCTTCTTGTTATTTTTGCAAGATCGCTTTCAAGCATTTTACCAAGATAAAACCTATCGTTTTGTTTTAACTGGAGGGTTGATTGGCGGAAGTTTTGCCGCTATTGCGCTTTATTTACCGGAAACTGTTGGTGATGGCTTTAATGTCATTCATGATTGGAGCAATGGTCATTTCACCTTAAAACTATTAATCATTTTTTTAGTGTTGCGCTTCTTCACTTCGATTATCAGCTTTAGCTCAGGCGCCCCAGGTGGGGTATTTTCACCCTTGCTGGCACTGGGCACATTGGCTGGCGCGTTGTTCGGTAATGTTGCGATTGACTATTTTCCAGGCTATGAGCTGGAAGCTGGCATGTTTGCCATTGCTGGGATGGGCGCGCTCTTTGCGGCCACAGTTCGAGCGCCACTGACAGGGGCAATTTTAGTGCTTGAGTTAACCAGCAGCTTCAATTTGATTTTACCCATGCTGATTACATGCCTGGGGGCAACTTTGGTCGCTCAGCTCTTGGGCGGACGTCCACTCTATACGGTTTTATTAGAGAAAAAACTGGCAAAAGATCAGCCGCAAGTAGCCAACGATACAGCCTTGGCAAAACAACAGCAGGCTTAAAGCACAGATAAAAACTGCGCCAGCACATAAAGCTTGATTGGCGCTGGGCCGCGCACTTACCGCAGCATTTGCGAAGGTAGGGGGTAGATACTTAGGCAGGGGTAGAGCTGTGTGTTTTGAGTTTAGGCAATGGTTGTATTGCCGGCTAGAGTGAGCAGTTATCCCATGCTGGCGCAAATAGTATATGCATACTTGCGAGCCAGCATGGTTTTTTCTTAAGCGATTAATTTAAGCTTAAGATCCACTGGGCTAGAGTGGTTGCTTCTTCTTCGGTAACTACGTTTGGTGGCATAGGAATTGGACCCCAAATACCAGCACTACCTTCTTTAATGTGTAAAGCCAGTGTTTCAACAGCGCCATCCACATCAGCATTTTTTGCTGCAATTTCTTTCAGTGAAGGACCAACCATTTTGTTGTCCACAGTGTGGCAAGCTACGCATGGTTTGCTTTTGAACAAAGCTTCACCGTCGCTGGCTAAAGCAGGTTGCACAGCAAAAGCTGCACCCAGTGCAAACAGTGGAATTAGAATTTTTTTCATAGTCTTACCTCAAGGCTAAACAAAGGGGGAGTGATAATACGACTCACCTTCATTGTACTCAGTACTAAAGGTATTGAGTATTAATGGTTATGACTTTAACAGCCTGCATTGCATAAACTCTTGTCCTCGATCATTTTTTCTTATTTTAGCCATTTACCGCCATAGCCATTGTGCTGCTTATTCTTTACAGGCTTGCGTCTGTTTTGACTGAGCACTGAGTGAGTAAGCTGCTATAGAGTCAATAAATAACTGGGCATTAAGCGCGGATTGGTTGGCTAGCGCCTGTTGTAGCTGACCTTCAAGGTGCAATCAGCTTTGGGAGTTGCTGGGCAATTTCTTTAACATCCAAAGGTGCGCGAATAAAACCATACTGGCGACCATCGGGGCTCAGAATAGCTAAGTTGCCACTGTGATCAACGGTATAGCGCGGCTGGCTGGTATCGCCGGGAATAAAAGGAATGCTGAGCGCGTTACTTAAGGTTTGAATATCTGCTAACTCACCGGTTAAGCCAATAAACTCTGGGTCGAAATACTCGAGGTAGAGTTGCAGTTGCTCGGTACTGTCGCGGTGAGGGTCAACGCTCACCATCAGAATTTGCAGGTTGTGTTGCGCGTCCTCAGGCAGCAGTTTTTTTAATTGGCGCAGTTCTGCCAAGGTGGTTGGGCAGATATCTGGGCAGAAGGTGTAACCAAAAAAAACTAAGCTCCATTTACCTGTGAGTGCTTGGCTATTCACAGTTGCGCCGTCAGTGCTGGCTAATTGCAATGCTGGCAGCTCACGGCTTGTAGGTAGGGTAATAATTCCTGCTTCACGCAAAGCCGTAGCTTGATCTTGGCCTATAGTTAAATGATTGCCCGCCCACAAGCCAATGCTTAGCGCCAGCAAAACCCCAACGATGCTTAAAATCAGCGTACGACCTTTGCTTTGATATGACATACAACACCTTTAACCCTACGAAAATTGGCTTAACCAGACTCTTGCCCTGCATTATAGAGTGGATTGGCCCTTGCTGGCTTGTGTCGATATGACGCTGTTTAGAGAGTATAGGCCTCAGTTGCATGAGCGCGCTTTGCGGTGAGTCAACAGGTGAATACTCGTTGAACAGCGCAGTGTTTTATTGCGAGGCTGTTACACTGAGTTTCTTGATTTAAGGAGCTTGCCATGTCTGCTCATCCCTTTGCTGCATTGACGCCTGATTTAGTTTTAGATGCGGTTGAAAGTCTAGGTTTTTTAAGTGACGCCCGAGTGCTGGCTTTAAACAGCTACGAAAACCGTGTTTACCAAGTTGGAATTGAAGATAAAGCGCCGTTAATCGCTAAGTTTTATCGTCCTGAACGTTGGACTAATGCGCAAATCTTGGAGGAGCATGCTTTTTCTTTTGAGCTGGCTGAGTGTGAGGTGCCGCTAGTTGCCCCCATGCAGCATAATGGCCAAAGTTTGTTTGAGCATGCCGGCTTTCGCTTTGCTTTATTTGAGCGGCGCGGTGGTCGAGCACCAGAACCGGGCAATTTAGATCAGCTGTATCGTTTAGGGCAGTTGCTTGGTCGCTTACATGCAGTCGGTGCTAATAAGCCTTTTCGCGAACGCCCAGAATTAAATGTGCAGAGTTATGGCCACGCTTCTTTTCAGCGCTTGTGCAGCGGTGAGCATGTGCCAAAAAGCTTACGTCCCGCTTGGGAGTCGGTGGCGCGTGATCTACTGCTCAAGGTTGAGGGTATGTTTGCTGAGCACCCGTATACACCGATTCGAGTGCACGGTGATTGTCATCCGGGCAATTTGCTGTGCCGCGATGAAAGTTTCTTTATGGTCGATCTTGATGACTGTCGCACTGGGCCAGCGATCCAAGATTTGTGGATGATGTTGGCTGGGGATTATCAGGAACGTTTGTCGCAGCTGTCTGAACTGGTGGATGGCTATCAAGAGTTTTATGATTTTACTCCGGGGCAATTACCATTAGTTGAAGGCTTACGGGCATTACGTTTGCTGCATTACAGTGCATGGCTGGCTCAGCGTTGGGATGATCCTGCTTTTCCACAAAGCTTTCCGTGGTTTGGTAGTGAGCGTTATTGGGGCGAGCAAATTTTGATTTTGCGTGAGCAGCGTGCGGCCTTAGATGAGCCTTATTTGCGGCTGTTTTAATTGCCGGCAAGACAGTCGCAAGGATGCGGACTAGAATGGTTTTAAATCTTTCGTTAGCTGGCTAACCAATATGAACTTTACCCCTAATCCACGCCGCGGCTATGTGCTGGGGCTTTTAGCCTACAGTATCTGGGGCTTGTTTCCGCTGTACTTCAAAACCCTCGATGGCACACCTGCGCAGGAAGTGATTGTGCACCGCGTGCTGTGGTCTGCGTTATTCAGTAGTGGTTTATTATTGATCTGGCGTCACCGCGGCTGGTGGTTAGAGCTGTATCACCACCCCAAACGCTTTATCTTTTTGGCCGCTTCGGGTGCTTTGATTGCCACTAACTGGCTGATTTATGTGTGGGCGGTGCACCATGACCGCATGGTTGAAGCGAGCTTAGGTTATTACATTAATCCGCTGGTTAATGTGTTGTTGGCGATGCTGTTTTTACGCGAGCGTTTACGCCGTTTGCAATGGTTGGCGATTGCACTTGCCGCGGTAGGTGTTGGCCTTCAGGTTTGGAGCTTGGGTAAGGTGCCGTGGATTTCTTTGGCGCTGGCTTGTTCATTTGGTTTTTATGGTTTGATTCGTAAGCAAGCACCAGTTGCTGCTTTACCGGGTCTGACTGTAGAAACCTGGTTGTTGGTGCCAGTGGCTTTGACATGGCTGTGGATAAGCCCACAAGCGAGCAGTATGCAAAGTGAGTTTTGGGGCAGTAGCGAGATGTTTTGGTTGGCTGCAGCAGGCCCTGTCACTTTGTTGCCACTGTTGTGCTTCAACGAGGCAGCTAAAAACTTACCTTATGCGTCATTAGCATTTTTACAGTACATCACACCAACGGTGTTGTTGTTATTGGCCGTACTGGTATTTAAAGAGCCCTTTGCAGCGCAGTCGTTTATTTTCTTTGGCTTTATTTGGGCGGCTTTGGCTGTGTATAGCTGGGATGCTGTGCGGGTTTTAAGAGGGCGAGGTAACGCATTGCCTGAAAAGTAATCAACAGGCTATAACCCTTATAAAACAATGCTTTGCGAAGAGTGCTAACAAGTTATCCACAGCCTCATCCAGCTTAACTGTGCACAGTTATAATGGCCTGGTTGTTTTCTGAGCACTGCTCGCAAAGAGCTGCTCAGCCTAGCCTTGGGCAATCTCTCCCCAAGTTGTCCACAGGCTTATAGTCACGCTGGGTGGATAACTCGTTTTACGCGTGTTGATAACTTTTGCCGGCGGGCAGAATTAGCGCAGCGATTGATAGAGTAGGAACGAGCCAAGGGACAGATAGATTAAGATAAAGCCATAAAAGCTAAATGGATTGTCATCTTTATAATAATAGTTGCTGCGTAAGCCGCGCGCCCCAGCAATCACTTTCCCACGCAACAAGCCCCAGAGTGCTACGGCAATAATCAGAGCTCCAAATAGCGTCAGTAGTCGTGGTGGCATGCTGGGTATCCAATAGCGCTGTTGATAAGTATTTGCGCAGCATTGTTAGGCCAGTCAGACGAGCTGTCAATTTTTTTATTGCACAAGAAATCAGGGCTGGACTGTGCTTATTGAGGTTTTTGCGCTCAAGTTAAAGGTATTTGTTGAAAACTTGTTTAAAAAGTAATCAACAGCCTGTAAGCCTTGCTGGCTGTGCTGTACAGCCAAGGGTAAACAGGTTATCCACAGCACCGTCCCATGGCTTTGTGCACAGTTTAAAACAGCTGTGTGTTTTTTGAACAGTGCTCTGTAAGCCTTGCTCTATATGGCCTAGCCTTTAGTCTCCCCAGCTTATCCACAGGCTCATGCACGTCCTCCGTGCATAACTTAATGAGTTGCGAAAATTTTTATGAAATGGGTGTGCATAAGTATGCCGTGCAGTGCTGCTTGGCGTTAGCTTGGCAGCGGTTAAAGTGGCTAAGTTCGCTTTTTATACAGTTAGGTTGCTTTTTTTAGTGTTTTTCTCAATGCACTTGCTCAATTGGTGTTGTGGATAAGCTAATGATGCTTATTGGCTGCTATAACTCAAAATAACTGATCAAAAAACAAACAGCTCGCTGTAAGCCTTGCTAGCCGTGCTGTATAGGCAAGGGTGAACAGGTTATCCACAGCACCGTCCCATGGCTTTGTGCACAGATTAAAAGTTCTGTACGTTTTTTGAACAATGCTCTGTAAGCTACGCCTGCCCTGCTCTTGCGCTGAGTCTCCCCAGCTTATCCACAGCACCATGCACCTAGCCAGTGGATAACATCCGCATAGCCTAATCTTGTGCACAGGCCCTACAATCAGACCAAGACAAGGTGGCTGTATGGCGCCTATTAACCTACGCACTAAGGAACATAAAAATATGCAGTCTTCGATTACGGCAATGGACTTTTCTGGCTTACCGGGCTGGCGCTTATGTTTTGGTCAAGCGCAGCTGGATATTGCTCAACAGGGCGGGCAGATTCTCAGTTATTTTCCCGATATCAATCAGCCGCCGCTGATTTGGCTCAGTGCTTGTGCTGAGTATCAGCATGGGCACAGCGTGCGCGGTGGCGTGCCGGTGTGTTGGCCATGGTTTGGCGATATCCAGCGCAACCCTGCAGCTGTACAGAAAATGACGACTAAGGATGCGCCTTTCCATGGTTTGGCGCGCACGCTGGATTGGCAACTTACCCACAGCAGTGCCGCTAATAATGGCGTGCAGTTAAGTTTGCAGTTGGTTGCTAGCCAAGATTTGCTCGGCTGGCCCCATGCGGCCACTGTGCAATTACAGATCGAATTGGCTGAACGTTTAACCATTCGTTTGCACAACCATAATCTTGGCAGTGAGCCGCTGGCGATCAGTCAGGCGCTGCACAGTTATTTTGCCGTCAGTGATATTCGTCAGACTCAGGTCGAAGGTTTAGCCGGCTGTACTTATTACGACACCCTTGAACAATGGCAGTTACGCGAACAAGAGGGAAATTTAAAGTTTAGCGGCGAAACCGACAGAATCTACCTGCAAGTGCCGGAGCATTTACAGATTATTGATTTAGGTTGGCAGCGGCGGATAGATTTGCGCAGCCAAGGCTCACACTCAGCCATTGTTTGGAACCCTTGGGTGGCTAAAGCACAAACGCTAAGTGGTTTTGCCAGTGATGCTTGGCAGCAGATGCTGTGTATTGAAAGCGCCAATGTGCTGGATGACCATCTGCTGCTGGCGCCAGGTGAGCAGCATTGTTTACAGTTGGAGTTAAGTACTAGTGCAGGTTTATGAGTCACCACATGACTAACTTTCTCAGCCAGTTTCGGGCGCATCTGTTAGGCTAAATCGTCCATTAACGGGAGCAAGCAATTGAGTTCAAATGATCATTGGATGCAACGTGATTTAGACGTGTTATGGCATCCTTGTACACAAATGAAAGACCATGAAACCTTACCCATCGTACCGATTCGTCGGGCTGAGGGCATTTGGTTAGAAGATTTTGATGGCCGCCGTTATTTAGATGCGGTGAGTTCGTGGTGGACCAATATTTTCGGTCACTGCAATCCACGGATTAATAATCGGATTAAACAGCAACTGGATCAGCTGGAGCATGTCATGCTGGCAGGCTTTACCCATGGTCCGGTGGTTGAGCTGTCGGAGCGTTTGGTGCAGATTACACCAGAGGGCCTAAACCGCGTATTTTATGCTGACAACGGTTCCTCTGGGATTGAAGTGGCGCTAAAAATGAGCCACCACTATTGGCTCAACCATGGCAAGCCAGAGAAAAAGCGCTTTGCCACCATCAGCAATGGTTATCACGGTGAGACCCTTGCCACCTTAGCGGTGGGTGATGTGGCCTTGTACACCGAAACCTATAAAGCCTTGCTGATGGACTGCATTAAAGTGCCCAGTCCCGACTGCTACCACCGTCCAGAAGGGGTGAGCTGGGCAGAGCATTCGCGCTTGATGTTTGAGCATATGCGCCAGACTCTGGAGCTGCATCACACTGAGCTTTCCGCGGTGATCTTGGAGCCTTTGGTGCAAGGTGCCGGCGGCATGCGCATGTACCATCCCATTTATTTAACCTTACTGCGTGAAGCCTGTGATCACTATGGTGTGCATCTGATTCTGGATGAAATCGCCATGGGCTTTGGCCGTACCGGTAGCATGTTTGCCTGTAACCAAGCCAATATCACCCCGGACTTTATGGTGCTCTCCAAAGCCCTAACCGGGGGTTATTTGCCCATGGCGGCAATAATGACCACCGATGATGTGTATCAGGCGTTTTATGATGAATACGACACCATGCGCGCCTTTCTGCACTCCCATACCTATACCGGTAACCCGTTGGCCTGTGCTGCAGCTTTGGCCACCTTGGATATCTTTGAGCAAGACAATGTGATTGAGAACAACAAGGTCTTAGCTCAGCATATGGCGGATGCCACTGAGCATCTGAAACAGCATGCCCATGTCGCCGAAGTGCGCCAGACCGGTATGGTGCTGGCCATTGAGATGGTTAAAGATAAAGCCACTAAAGAGCCCTTTGCTTGGCAAGAGCGCCGCGGCTTAAAAGTCTATGAGCATGCCATGGCCAAAGGTGCACTGCTGCGGCCATTGGGCAATGTGGTGTACTTTATTCCGCCGTATGTGATCACCCCTGAACAAATTCACTGGTTGGCTGAAGTGGCCACCGAAGGGATTGATCTGGCTACTCGGGATTAACCGCTAGACGCTTAATAAAAAACCACGCACCATAGCGTGGTTTTTTTAATGGCTGGAGTTAACACATGTCGCTACCGCGTTTTTTCGTTGCTGCGCCCTTGGCGTTAGGTGTACATGACTTGCCTGAAGCGCAAGCGCACTATTTAAGCCGCGTGCTGCGTTTAACTGCAGGTGCGCCAGTGCAGCTATTTGATGGGAGCGGCCAGGAGTATATTGGCCAGCTGACTCAAGTGGGTAAAAAGTCGGTGCAGGTGGAGTTGCAGCAATGCATCGATGGTTTAGCCGAATCGTCTTTGCGCATTCATCTGGGGCAAGGTTTATCCCGTGGCGAGCGCATGGATTGGGCCATTCAAAAAGCCACTGAGTTGGGTGTGGCCGAGATTACCCCACTGTTTACTGAGCGCTGTGAAGTGCGCTTAAATCAAGAGCGGCTACAAAAGCGTCTAGAGCATTGGCAGCAGATCGCAATCAGCGCCTGTGAGCAGTGTGGGCGCTCTAAAGTGCCGTTAATTCATCCACCGCAGCAGCTCAAAGACTGGCAAGGCACTGTCGTAGCCGATTTGAAGTTGGTCTTGCATCCGGTGGCGCAGCCGTTAACAGAACATGCCACGCCCAACCGCTTAGCTTTTTTAATTGGTCCTGAAGGCGGCTTAAGCGAGGCAGAGGTTGCGCAAGCGGCGCAGCATGGTTTTCAACCGGCCCGCCTCGGCCCGCGAGTACTGCGTACCGAAACTGCACCTGTAGTGGCACTCAGTGTGGCGCAGCAGCTTTGGGGTGACTTTTAACAGAATCACGCTGCTCTGCCGCCTTTGTCGCCCACAAATGGACGGCTTGCAGTGTTTTGCAGATCTATTTGTCGGTCTATTGGTAGGTCTATTGGTAGGTCGACCTTTCAAGGTCAATAGATGCGTCCGGTGCTGATCATGCGCAGATTAGTGTGCTGCTCACACCACCCATAAATCAACGATTTACGCTGTCTTGCAGGCCAATCAGGCGATTATTCGTAAATAACTGCGCTGACTGGCCCTTTTCAAAAGGGCAATGCACTAAACTATGCGCTTATTATTTTCCTAGCGCGTTTTACCTTGATTATCAGAGGCCATTTGTGACTGCTGTATTGCACAATATATTATCGTCAGTAATCCCCATTTTATTGTTTTTAGTCGGCGGCTATGGTCTCGGTAAAGTACTGCCTAAAGCCTTTATTCACCACGCAGTAAAAACTATTACCCCAGTGGTGTGGATTATTTTATTTGTGATTGGCTTGGAGTCTGGCGAAGCCTTTAGTTCACTGGCCTCAGGTTTGAGTATTTTAAAGCATTCAGCGCTGTACGCTTTTACCATCAGTGCAGTGGTGTTTGCGTTGATTCTGCCGTTTAACCGCAAGCCCGCGACAGAGGATGATGAACCCAGTTCTTGGGCTGCGCTGTGGCATCCGATTAAAGAATGCTTAATTGCTTTTAGCTTAGTGTTGTTGGGCGCATTTTTTTACCGTCTACACTGGCATGAAAATCAGCTGGGCGCGGTGGTGTTTAATATTTCTTACTGGCTGTATGTGCTACTGCTGATGATTGGTTTGGATTTAGCTCAGGTCTCAATCAGCCGTTCTTGGTTGGCTCCGCGGGTGTTAGTGATTCCGGCGCTGGTGATGATTGGCTCGATGCTTGCTGGGGTGTTGCTCAGCTTTATGACTGGCGAAGAGTTGGCGGTGGCTTTGGCGCTCAGTACTGGCTTTGGTTGGTTTAGTTTGTCCGGTGCTTTGGCCGGGCAGTATTTAGGTGATGTCTACGGCAGTGTGGCGTTACTCAATGACTTAATGCGCGAGCTGATTGGGTTGACTGTGGTGTTTCTGTTGGGGCGCAATTATGCCAATAGCAGCATTGGTGTCTGCGCGGCAACTGCCATGGACACCACCCTGCCGTTTGTGCGCAAAGCCTGTAATTATGAGTATGTGCCCACGGCGATTATCAGCGGCTTAATTCTTACCGTGGCTGCGCCGTTCTTTATGTTGTTCTTTTTAAGCTTCGCTAGCGTCTCTTAGGGCGCCTGCTGATCGTTTGCGGGTAAGGCAAGCTTAGCCGTTAAACTATCGGTCAGCAGTTCAGTAAAGGCCTTAACGGGCATGGGGCGGCCTAACCAGTAGCCTTGTCCGAGCTTACAATTCTGCTCTTGTAAAAAGAGCATTTGTTCAGCGGTTTCTATACCTTCAGCTTGTACTTCAAGACCAATGCTAGCGCCTAGGGCTAAGATAGCGCGGACAATCGCGATATCTTCGGGGTCTGTGGGTAAATTGCTAATAAAGCTTTGATCAATTTTTAGCTTATGCACAGGCAAAGACTTTAACCGCGACAAGGATGAGTAGCCGGTGCCAAAATCATCAATGGCTAAGCTCACGCCTAAGGAGCGTAGCTCTTTTAGAATCGCATCAGCATTTTTGGGGTTTTCCATGACAGCGCTTTCGGTCACTTCAATTTCTAAGTACTGTGCTGCTACTTTGCTATCTTGCAGAACTTGAGCAACTATTTCCGGTAGTGCGGGCTTAGAGGATAAGGAGCGGCTGGAAATATTAACCGCAATAAACTGCATGTGCAGTCCTTGCTCTTGCCAGATGCGCATTTGCTGACAGGAGTGTTGCAGTACCCACTGGTCAATGGCTTTGATTAAGCCGCTCTCTTCAGCAATGGGAATAAACTCATTGGGTGGTATTAAGCCGCGCTCAGGGTGTTCCCAACGTATTAAGGCTTCACAACCCACCAGCTTTTGTTCTGCCATGGCATAGACCGGCTGGTAGTAGAGTTGCAGTCCGGTGCCTTCTATCGCTTGGCGCAGCTCGCTAGCAATGCGAATCCGCTGGAACGCATGAGCCGTGAGTTCGCTTGAGTAAAAAGCGAAGGTTTCACGACCGCTGGCTTTAGCTTTGCTTAGGGCTGAGTCGGCATTGCGCATGATTTCTTCTACGCTGCTACCGGCACTAGGGAATAGACAAATACCAACGCTGCCAGTAATAAATAACTGTTGGCCATTGATGATAAAAGGTTCTTTGCTAGCTTGTAGAAGTCTTTGAGCTATTACTGCTGCTTCCCCAGGGGTATTAGCCGTTTCGCAAATCACCACAAACTCATCGCCGCCTATACGTGCCAAGGAGCATTTATTACCTAGGCTCTGGCTAATGCGTTGCGCCACTGCTTGTAACAGTTGATCGCCCAAGCTATGCCCTAAGCTTTCATTGATATTTTTAAAGTGATCCAAGTCGATTAAAAATATCGAACTATCTTTCTGCCCTACAATAGCGTTTTGTAAGGATTTTTTGAGTAGCTCATGTAACTGCGAGCGATTAGCTAAACCGGTGAGAGGATCGTAATGTGACAGATAATTCAGTTCGGTTTGAGAATTTCTTAGAACTGAAATGTCTGAGAATACGGCAACATTATGGGAGATAAAGCCGTTTTCATCACGGATCAAGCGAATGGTTTGGTATTGCGGGAGGATTTCACCGCTTTTACGGCGATTCCAGATCTCACCGCTCCACTGGTTAGTTGACTCTAGGGTAGTCCATAAGATTTTGTAAAACTCTGGACTGTGGCGACCGGATTTAAACATGCGCGGTGTTTGCCCAAGTACTTCATCGGCGCTGTAACCGGTAATTTTACTGAAGGCTGGGTTGATATGCACAATTGTATTGGTGTGGTCGGTAATCAAGATGCCTTCATGGCTCGATGCAAATACAGCATTGGCTTGTTGCAAACGCTCTTCGGTGCTGCGCTGCTCAGTAATATCTTGGGCAATACCAATAAAACGTGTGGCTTGGCCAGCTGAGTTCCTTAGTAAGCGACCACGGGAGCGGATCCAGCGAGGGGTGTTGTCTTTGTGCAGCATGCGGTAGGTGCTGTCATAGCTGCCTTCGCCTTCAGCGATAAAATTCATTACTGAAAGATAAATGCGCTCACGCTCTTCGGCGAGTAAGCGACTTTGCCAAGCCTGCTGGTTGTTACCAAATTCTTCTTGGCTGTAGCCTAAATTAGCGCAGTAGGTGGTGGAGAAGAACACTTCTTGTTGCTCATTTAGACTCCAGTCCCAAAGGGCTATTTGGGCTGCGTCCAAAGCTAGCTTGATGCGCTCTTGATCAACTTTAAGACTATCTTGATCGTGAGATTTTTGCTTGCTACTGCTTAACAAAGCTAGGCCCCAATACAACAAAGAAAATACACCGAAACTGGCTATGCCCAGCAGTTGTAACGGGGTTGTCGAGGCTGAATCAGGAGCAAGGCCAGGAGAGAAAAAATAGCTACCCAGCAACCCGCCTATTACCAGCACTGCATAGGTTAAAAAAAACTTTAATAGGGTGTGCTCTGATTTCATTTGGGTAGCAAACTCAAAACGAGAGGGTATTCACATTGTATAGGGTTTCGCTGCTAAGCAAGATGAAAATAAGTTGAAATACAACTTTATGGCGGGTGCCAGTTGTTCGGCAAAAAAAAAGCTCATTCGTTTTGAATGAGCTTCTTAAATATGGTGCCCGGAGACGGAATCGAACCGCCGACACGAGGATTTTCAATCCTCTGCTCTACCGACTGAGCTATCCGGGCCAACGGGGCGTAATTAAATAGATTTTAACCCCTGCTGTCAAGCCTGTTGTTGAAAATAGTTTTATTCGCTTGGTGGAACATAGCCTTCAGCTTGCGCAAATTCTTCGCCGGCGAAGAATTTATCCATTTCCGCCATGATGAATTTACGGTCATCAGCATCCATCATATTGAGGTGGCGTTCGTTAATTAGCATGGTCTGATGGGTTTGCCACTCATCCCAAGCCTGTTGTGAAATGTTGTTGTAAATATCTTCGCCTTTGCTGCCAGGGAATGGCGCACGGGCTAAACCGGCGAGTTCTTTGTGGTGTTTACGACACATAACCATACGAGTCATCTTAAATCTCCTGTTGCAACTGAATAAGTGCGCGCTCAAGCAACTCCTTAACGGGAGCTGCTAAACCTAAGCGCGGAGGGTTGGCTGAGTTATACCAGAGCCAATTGTGTTCGGCCACGACCGGTGCTGCATTGCTGTGTACATGAATGAGCCATGGTTCAATGTCCAAGTGGAAGTGGCTAAAGGTATGCCGTAGCGGTGCTAGTGGTTGTTGCTGCTGGGTGTGCAGTTGATATTGCTGTAACAGCGGCTCAAGAAGATCAATGCTGTCCAGCTCTGGCAGGCTCCATAAACCACCCCAGATGCCCGTAGCGGGACGCTCCTGCAGAAGTATAGCGTTATCTTGGTTAACCAACAGAGGCATCGCTACGCACCTTACCGGCAGCTTTTTGCGTGGGCGGGGAACCGGAATCCGGTGCTGTTGCTCATTGGCATAAGCTAAGCAGCCGCTGCGCACAGGGCAGCGCGGACAGTCAGGCTGTTTGCGGGTACAGAGTGTGGCACCTAAATCCATCATAGCTTGGGTGTAATGGGCAACGTCCTGTTGCGGCGTGAGTTGTTCTGATAATTGCCATAGACGCTTACTGGCTTGGCTGGCACCGGGGTATTCGCCCTCGGCGCTGTAGCGCGCTAAGACACGCTTGACGTTGCCATCCAAAATAGGTGCACGCAAGCCCATGCTTAAGCTGGCTATAGCGCCGGCGGTCGAAGGCCCAATGCCGGGCAAAGTAGCCAAGGCTGCAGCGCTGCGGGGAAACTCACCGTCATAATCGTGACAAATGAACTGAGCGGTTTTATGTAAATTGCGCGCTCGCGTGTAATAACCTAGGCCGGTCCATAAATGCAGGACTTCATCCAGTGGCGCAGCAGCTAAGGCTTGGACATTGGGCAGGGCGTGCATAAAACGGGTGAAGTAGTCGATGACGGTGCTGACTTGGGTTTGTTGCAACATAATTTCCGAAACCCAAACGCGGTAGGGCGAAACAGCTTGCTGCCAGGGCAAGTTCTTACGTCCATGCTCGGCGTACCAAGCGACTACCGCGGGGCCAAAGGCTGCAGGGTTCATCGGTTCAATAACCCTTTAATGGCGTCTTTGAGTTCAGGACGAACCTTACCACCGAGTTTTTCATCCAGCTTTTCGTGGAGTTTCTCGGTGATTTTTTCGCCGGCACGGCTGGCCGCAGCTTTAGCTAAAGCATCTTGATCAATGCGGCAGGCTTTTGCGCCAAGCTCCAGCGGACCGCGGCAGCGTACTGGCCACTCTAAACCGGCAAAGTTTTTATTCACTTGGCAGGCAGGGTCAGCCTGAGGCTGGGTGTCGCCCTCAATTAAGATGCCTAAGTGGTAATCTAAACTGAGTACACGCAAGTTTATATCGCCTTGGCCTTTAACGCTTAAACCGGGAATGGCGACCCGTAAGTTTTGATTATTAGCTACGCCATTACGGATTTTTAAGGTGCCGCGCAAATCATTAAATGGCGTGTCTTTGCTGCCTGTGGCTGGAGCCAGTTGTTTGCGGTTTAACGTGGCAATACCAATGCACAGTTGGCGTTCAAGGTTAGCGTCAAGCAAAACACCTTGGTGTAGAGCAAAGTCCAATGTGCCATTAAGGTGATCAACCCAAGCTTGTTCGCTGTTGCCTTGGCTGCGTAAATCCATGTTGCTATCTAGCAAGCCAGTCATGGTGACTTCTTGACCAAGGGTTTGGGTGATTTTCTCAATAGGGATATTGTTGATATTGAGCTTCGCGGTTAATTGCGGCTGTGGCGTTGTCGTATTGAGGCTGGCGCTGCTCTTAAACTCGCCGTTAAACAAGTTACCTTGCAGGTTGTTTAAGGTGATGACCCCCTCTTTAGCCAGTAATTTGAGCTGGGCTTGAAGGATGGGGAATTTGCTGATGGTGAGTTCATTAAAGGTTAGAGCCACATCAGCATTAACCTTACCCAGTTGCTCCATGGGCAATAAATCAGCTGAGCTCCAAGCCGATTTTGACGGAGCTTGCGGTAGATCAGTGCTGCCGCTGCTGCCAGCTTGTTGAGTTTGCTGCTTAACTTCAGCTTGACGCTCTGTGCTTGCTGCTTTTTCAGCCGCGGGCAAGTAACGGTCGGCATCCAGTTGATCACCCTTGAGATGGGCGTAGAGCGTGCTGTTAGTAAAATCTTTAATACCAGCGCTGCCGGAGAGTGCAGTTTGGTCAAAACTCAAAGCCAGCTCATCGAGCAGTAAGCTGTTGTGAGTGCCGTTGAGACGGGTGCTGAGCTCAAAATGGCTGAGGGCTTTTTTGTCCGCCATGGCTGGTAATTCAATGCCAACCCCACTGAGAAACTCGTGCAAATTGACTGGAGCAATGGAGAATGCGCCAGTGAGTTTTGCTGCTGTATTTAATTCGGCAACTTGCAGCTCACCCAGGGCTTTGAGCTGGTTCACAGACAGACGGAGATTATCCCAGCGTGCCACCTGTGCGCTTTGGTCATAGAGTAAATTACCCCGTGCCGTGAAGTTCGCTGTTTTCCCATTGAGCGGTTCCCCAGCCACTTCACCAGAAAGCTTTAAGCTGTCTAGGGCGAAGCGTTGTAAGCCTTGGTCAATACTGGCTTTAGTGGTGAGTTCGATGCGGGCCCGTAACAGGGGTTTGCTGTTGCCGAAAAAGCCAGAGAACTTTAGCGCAATAGGTTCTGCATCACGAATGGCTCCGGTGGTGAGTTGCACACTTTCTAAGTTGAACTGTTGGCCGCTTTGCTCGTCGTGAAAGTCAATGCGCGCGCCATTAACAATTAAGCTGTTGATATCCAGCTTTAGTGGTTTGCTGGCACGACCGGGCTGCTGTGCCTTGGGAGAGGATTCAGAACTGCTGGCTGTTTGTTGTTCAGCGCTTGTTGTTTGCTCGCTAGTGCTGGGTTGGCCGATATGCTCCCAGTTGCCTTGGCCTTGCGCATTGCGGTGTAGGGTCAAGTTTAAACCGTCAATGCGGATGTCACTCATTTGGATTTCTTTGCGCAGCAATGGCATTACTTGCACTGATAAACCCAGCAAACGCAAATCAGCAAAAGGGTCATCGGGGGTGTCGGCGCTGGCGATTTTGGCATCAGTGATTTCGATACCCAGCCATGGAAATAGACTCCAGCCAATATCACCGTTGAGCTCCAACTCAAGGTTGGCATGCTCGCGGGCGAGTTGGCGGATTTCTTCTTTATAGTCGTTTGGGTCAAAAAAATGGGTCAGGGCAAATCCTGCGGCCACTACTATCAGTAATACGCCAAGCAGGAGTAGACCGATAAGCTTGCTAAAAGATTTCACGAGCTGTTTCCTCTTTTAAAATAAATGGTATTGCTCACAGTGTAGAGCAGGATGCTGTGCAAAACAGGCGAGCCTGCGCTGTTAACCTGTCAGTACAATGGCCAGTGACTTGTTTTGCGCGATCTGTTGGAGCTCTATTTGGTCTTGCGCAATACTTACTTGCAAAGTTGCTTGTGCTTCTGTGGCTAAACGAGTTGCTTCTTCTAAAACTCGGCGGGCAACGCCACGCTTGCGTGTTAAAGCACGGACACATAAGTGTGAAAGCGTCCAAGTGCCAGGCTGCTTATCCAGCAAGGCAGCACCCAGTAAACGGCTATTAAAGCGCGCAGTAACCAAGCTGTTGCTGGCTAAACCATGCTCGATGAGAGCAGCTGCATCCGCGTAAGGGGTGAGCAGCCAGGCGGGTGCATCGGCGTAGATTTTTTCAAGGTCAGCCAAGTCTTGCGCGCTAGGCTGTTCAGCGCTTTCAAAGTAAACAGGCATTACAAAAACTCCTAAACTGAACTGTAAGTGTAACGCTCAAAAACGTCTATCGGTAGCGGTCATACACGTTGCAGGCCTATAATGGGTAACTAATGAGTTAACTCGGCCGTATCATGCGGCTTTTAGCGGTGGAGTAAATCATGACCGAACGTAAGGTTTCAGTAGAGCGTAATACCCTTGAGACACAAATTAAGGCTACGATTAATTTGGATGGAACTGGTGAGGGGCGTTTTGCCATTGGTGTGCCTTTTATGGAGCACATGTTGGATCAGGTTGCGCGCCATGGTTTGATTGATATCGATGTAGAGTGCATCGGTGACACCCATATTGATGATCACCACACCGTTGAGGATGTGGGCATTACCATTGGCCAAGCTTTTGCAAAAGCTGTGGGTGATAAGCGCGGTTTACGTCGCTATGGCCACTCTTATGTCCCTATGGATGAGGCATTATCCCGTGTTGCCCTAGATTTCTCAGGCCGTCCAGGCTTGCAAATGAATGTGCCTTACTCCCGCGCTTTAGTGGGCGGCTTTGATGTGGACTTATTCCAAGAGTTCTTCCAAGGTTTTGTTAACCATGCCCAAGTGACTTTGCATATTGATAACTTGCGCGGCACCAACACTCACCACCAGATTGAAACTGTATTTAAGGCCTTTGGCCGCGCCCTGCGTATGGCGGTGGAAGTGGACCCACGCATGGAAGGACGTATGCCTTCTACTAAGGGTAGCCTGTGATGCAAACCATCGCCGTAATTGATTACGGGATGGGTAATTTACATTCTGTGGGCAAAGCACTGCAGCATGTGGCTGCGGCGCGGGTGCAAATCACCAGTGATCCACAAGTGATTCGTGATGCGGACCGTATTGTGCTGCCCGGTGTGGGCGCAATACGTGATTGCATGGCTGAGATGCAGCGCCATGACCTGCTCGATGTGATTCGTGAAGTCAGCAGCGACCGACCTTTTCTCGGCATTTGTGTGGGTATGCAAGCATTGCTTGAGCGCAGTGAAGAGAATGGTGGGGTTACTGGTCTAGGCTTGTTTGCTGGGCAGGTGCGTGCTTTTGGTACTGAGTTAGCGGCCGGTGCTGAGCATTTAAAAGTCCCGCATATGGGCTGGAATCAAGTTACGCAAAGCTTACCGCATCCAATGTGGCACGGGATTCCCGATTTAGCGCGTTTTTACTTTGTCCACAGCTACTATGTACAAGCTGATAATCCGCGGCAGGTGGCCGGTAGCTGCCAGTATGGCGTTGAGTTTGCTGCTGCTTTGGCTGATGGTGCGCGTTTTGCAGTGCAATTTCACCCAGAAAAAAGCGATACTCACGGCTTACAACTATTACAGAACTTTGTAGCTTGGGATGGGCGCTGGTAGCGCTTGATTCTGAGTTGATTTATTGACTTAACTTTTAGGCAGGCTGATTTAATGCTGATTATTCCCGCGATTGATTTAAAAGATGGTGCGTGTGTTCGACTGCGCCAAGGGCGTATGGAAGATTCTACTGTTTTTTCAAACGATCCAGTGGAAATGGCTGCAAAGTGGGTAGAGGCGGGTTGCCGTCGTTTGCACTTAGTGGATCTTAATGGCGCTTTTGCTGGTGAGCCAGTCAACGGTGACGTAGTTAAGGCCATTGCGGCGCGCTACCCTGATCTGCCGATTCAAATTGGCGGTGGTATTCGTAATCTGGAAACTATCGAGCACTATGTGCGCGCCGGTGTTAGCTATGTGATTATTGGTACCAAAGCGGTGAAAGAGCCTGAGTTTGTTGCAGAGGCCTGTAAAGCCTTCCCCGGTAAAGTGATTGTTGGTTTAGATGCGCGCGATGGTTTTGTTGCCACCGATGGTTGGGCTGAAACCAGCGAGCTACAAGTGGTGGATCTGGCTAAGCGTTTTGAAGCTGATGGCGTATCAGCCATTGTGTATACCGATATTGCCAAAGACGGCATGATGCAGGGCTGTAACGTGGAAGCGACAGCGGCCTTATCCCGCGCCACCAGCATTCCTGTGATTGCTTCAGGCGGTATTCATAATCTAGGTGATGTGCAGTCGCTATTGAATGCCCGTGCGCCAGGTATTGTCGGGGCGATTACCGGCCGCGCGATTTATGAAGGCACCTTAGATATTGCTGAAGCCCAAGCCCTGTGCGATAGCTTCAAATAATCCTTAATAAAAAGCCCTTTTAAACAAGGGCTTTTTTTATCACAATACAACAATTTAATTGACTCTGTGGAGAGCTGCATGACGCTCGCGAAACGTATCATTCCTTGCCTTGATGTTGAAAATGGCCGCGTGGTAAAAGGCGTAAAATTTGAGAATATTCGCGATGCTGGCGATCCGGTAGAAATTGCCCGCCGTTACAGCGAGCAAGGTGCTGATGAGCTGACCTTTCTGGATATTACGGCCACCGTAGAAGGGCGCGACACCATGCTGCAGACAGTTGAGCGCATGGCCAGCCAGATCTTTATCCCGCTGACTGTGGGTGGTGGTGTGCGCACGGTCAACGATATTCGTAACTTGCTCAATGCCGGTGCCGATAAAGTCTCGATCAACTCCGCTGCGGTATTTACGCCAGAGTTTGTCCGCGAAGCAGCCGAGCATTTTGGCTCACAGTCAATTGTGGTAGCCATTGATGCTAAACAGGTATCTGCAGTGGGCGAGCCGCCACGCTGGGAAATCTTTACCCATGGCGGACGTAAACCCACTGGCATTGATGCGGTTGAGTGGGCGAAAAAAATGGAAAGCTATGGTGCCGGTGAGATTTTACTGACCAGCATGGATCAAGATGGGATGAAAAACGGTTTTGATCTAGGTGTGACTCGCGCTGTCAGTGAAGCGGTTAATATTCCTATTATTGCCTCGGGTGGCGTCGGTAACTTACAGCATTTGGCCGACGGTATTGTATTGGGTAAAGCCGATGCTGTCTTAGCTGCAAGTATTTTTCACTTTGGTGAATACACTATCCAAGAAGCCAAAGAGTATTTGGCCAGCCAAGGTATTGTGGTACGCGAAAATCTATAATAAGAGTTAACTTTAGGGGACAACATGTTTAAGTTTAGAGCCAGCTTCGTGCTGGCTGCTTTGTTATATTCGGCAGTAAGCTGGGCGGCAGAGCCCGCTCACAAAGTGCATTTGCTGACTGAGAATTTTCCTCCATACAATATGGAAAAAGAAGGCAAGAATTTTGGTCGAGATGAAAATATTGAAGGCATTGCGACAGATATAGTGCGTGAAATGTTTCACCGAGCAGGTATTGAATACACTTTGACGTTACGTTTTCCATGGGAGCGCGTGTATAAGCAGGTCTTAGAGAAAGCTGATGTTGGCGTGTTTGTCATGTCACGCTCGCCTGAGCGCGAAGAGTTGTTTCAATGGGTTGGCCCAATTGGCCCTGATGACTGGGTGTTTTTAGCTCGCAGTGACAGTCCTATTACGTTGCAGTCATTGGATGAAGCAGGTCGCTATAAAGTGGGTTCATACCGTGGTGATGTGATCACTGAACATCTGCAAAAGCATGCCATTGAGCCGATAACAGCGTTACGTGATCAAGAAAATGCTGGAAAGCTTATGCGCGGCGAGATTGACTTATGGGCTACTGGCGACCCTGCTGGGCGTTATTTGGCTGCGCTGGAAGGTGTGCATAATCTAAAAACGGTGTCGCGCTTTAACCGTGCAGATTTGTACCTTGCTCTCAATAAGGATATTGATGATGCCGTGGTTATACAGCTGCAAGAAGCGCTGGATGCCATGCGTGAACAGGGCGAGTTGGAGCAGTATTTTAATAAGTACTTCTAAGTCTTCAGTAGCGGCATGTTGGCAGTGCCGCTACTGAATGGCAGGGTTTAAGGTGCTTTTTGGCCTTGTAACACGTTTACCCCTTTCAGCAGGTTGATAGCCTGATTAATTTGATAATCCTCATCTTGTAAGCGTGGCGTTTGCTGTTTATCGGTCTTCGCGCGCTTGTCCGCGGCAGCATTGCCATTGCCTAAGTGACCGGCTAAGTCTGCCTCTTTTACTCCCAGCGTGTGTTCTTCCTGGCTGATTTTCGCCCGCTCTACAGTGATGTCTGGAACAATGCCTTGTGCCTGAATGGAGCGACCACTGGGGGTGTAATACAGCGCTGTGGTGAGCTTTAATGCCCGATCATTATTGAGGGGTAAAACCGTCTGCACTGAGCCTTTACCAAAGGTGTCTGTGCCCATGACTACGGCGCGTTTATGATCTTGTAAGGCTCCAGCAACAATCTCCGATGCCGAAGCGCTACCGCCGTTAATGAGCACCACTAAAGGTACATCATCACTGGCGTTAGCTGCTGTGGCAGAAAAACGTAGCTCAGCATTGGCGATGCGCCCTTTGGTATAGACGATGAGTCCAGAGCTGATGAAATGGTCGGTGACCTCTACCGCCGCTTGCAAGACGCCACCGGGATTGTTGCGCAAGTCTAGAATCAAGCCTTTCAGCGCTTGGCCTTTGTTGTCTTTTTTCAGTTTAGCTAAAGCCTTGGCAACTTCTGCACCGGTATTGACTTGGAACTGGCTGATGCGGATCAAGCCGTAACCGTCTTCCAGGAGCTGACTTTTTACGCTAGTACTTTTGATGATGGCGCGCTTGAGGGTTACGTCAAAAGGCTTGCGGCCATCGCGGGCGATGGTTAAACGGATGCTGGTGCCGGGCTTCCCGCGCATTTGCTCTACCGCTTTCATTAATGACATGCCTTTGGTGGGCTGATCATTAATCTTGATAATTAAGTCTTGGGCTTCTAGGCCAGCAGCGGCAGCCGGAGAGTCATCAATGGGTGCGATGACTTGCAAAATACCATCTTCTAAGCCCACTTCAATGCCTAGGCCGCCGAACTCACCGCTGGTGCTTTCTTGCAGCTCACGAAAAGCATCAGGCTCTAAATAGCTAGAGTGGGGGTCTAAATTGCTGAGCATGCCTTTAATGGCATTTTCAAATAAAGTCTTATCGTCAATGGGTTCAACATAGGCAGTTTTAATGCGCTCTAGAACTTCCGCAAAAGTGCGCAGATCATTGAGGGGTAAAGTTTCTGCCGGTGCCTCAGTGAGGGCGGTGGGGCTGGGTGCTGCATTGGCACCAGAACTAATCAGACCCAATACCAGCAAAGTGCTTAATACCGTTGAGGCTAAACGTGTTTTAGTAAAGGGCATGATGATGTAACTCCTAGAGAATGTTGGCATTCCAATTAGCCTTGTGTACGACACCACTGCGTAGGATCTGCAGGCTTGCCTTGTTGGCGTATAGCAAAGTAGAGCGCTGCTTGATCCTGACCACCCGTGTTGCCAACCGTTGAAATGACTTGACCGGTTTGCACAATATCGCCGGGGCTGCTCAATAAGCTTTGATTATGCCCGTAGAGGCTTAGATAGCCGTCGCCATGATCAATAATCACTAATAACCCTGCGCCACGTAGCCAGTCGGCAAATACTACACGACCTGAATGGATTGCGCGTACTTGTGTGCCCGGTTGCGAGCTGATGAGCACTCCGTCCCACTTGCTGCGGGTGTCGCCGCGAGCGCTACCAAAACGGGCAATCAAGCGACCATTCACTGGCCAAGGCAGTTTACCGCGCACACTAGAAAAGGGGCCGCCTTGATGAATAACTGCAGTGGAGACCATAGGGCTTTGCGGCTGCTTGCCAGCACTGACGGTGGGTTGTTTATCCAGTAGTTGCTCGGCTTGTTGGCGTTGTTGCTCGGCCAGCAGTTGTTGACGCTTGCGCTCGGCCTCGGCTTCGCGCGCTTGTCGAGCCAGAGTTGCCTCAATGGTTTGTAAGACCTTATTCAGTTCAGACTGATCTGCTTTGCGGCTTTTTAGTGACTGGCTTTCTTTGCGTTGTTGCTGACTAAGGCTGGCCACTTTTTGCTGGCGCTGTTTGCGCAGTTCAGTTAGGGATTCTTGCTTGCTGAGTAAGCGGGTTTGCTGTTGGGCAAGTTTGTTTTGTTGCGCAGTGATTTGGCTGGAAATATTATTCAGTTGGCGCAGGGTTTCGTTAAAAGCATTGATTTGCTGCTGACGCGCTTTGCCAATGTATTGGTAGTAGGTCAGGTTGCGCGAAAATTTTTCGGGTTGCTGCTGATTTAGCAGCAAGCGTAGGGGTTCTTGCTGGCCGGACTGATAAGCAGCACGGGCCTGAATAGCGATTAACTTTTGTTGCTCAAGGCGTGAACTCTGGAGTTTTTTTTTCTGTTCATCCAGTTCTTTCAGTTCTTGCTCGGTTTTTTTTTCCTCTTGCTGCAGCTCTTTGACTTGTTTTTCTAAGTCGCCGATTTCCACTTCAGTCTTTTTTAATGCTTGCTCAGCACTGGATTTTTCTTGCTGGATTTTTTTTACCAGTTTTTCTAACTCGGCAATGTCTTTAGCGGCTTGGGCCAGCTCTTGCTTGGTTTGCGCACGCTGCTCGTTGGCCAGACTAAAAGTGGCGACACAGCTGAGGATAAGAATGAAAATTGTGCGTAGCATAACGTCGGGTGACCTGAGCAATACAAAAGGTGATTATGCCTAATAATGATGCAGCACGCAGCATACTAAAGCAGATGGTAAGCCCTTGCCTGATTGCTTATGAGTGCTCAGGCAAGGGCGGTGTCGTTTAGCTCAGCTCGACAATGCTACGCCCGGTCATTTCTGCTGGCACAGGCAAGCCCATTAAGGTCAGCATAGTCGGAGCCACATCAGCTAACACGCCATTGGCGCGGATACTGGCTGGTCGTTTACCCACGTAAATAAAGGGTACTGGCTCACAGGTGTGGGCGGTGTGTGCCTGGCCTGTACTTTCGTCTTCCATTTGTTCTACGTTGCCATGGTCTGCGGTAATTAAGGCTTCGCCGCCTACTTGATCCAGTGCCTTGACAATGCGGCCTAAGCAGCTATCTAAACACTCTACCGCTTGGACTGCTGCAGAGAAAACGCCAGTGTGACCGACCATATCACCATTGGCGTAGTTCACGACAATAACGTCGTAACGTTGCTGCTCGATGGCTTCGACAATCCGGTCAGTGACTTCAGGAGCGCTCATTTCTGGTTGTAGGTCATAGGTGGCAACATTGGGTGAAGGAATTAAAATGCGCTCCTCACCAGGGAAAGGCTCTTCACGGCCGCCAGAGAAGAAAAATGTCACATGGGCGTATTTTTCGGTTTCGGCAATGCGCAGTTGAGTTTTGCCTTGATCGGCCAGGTATTCACCCAGCACATTGACTAAAGCGGTTGGTGCAAAGGCGCTGGGGGCAGGTAAATTAGCAGCGTATTGGGTGAGCATGACAAACTCACTGAGCTGTGGTCGACGCTTGCGGTTAAAGCCAGAAAATTCATCATCTAAGAAAGCATGACTCAGTTCCCGTGCGCGGTCGGCGCGGAAGTTCATGAAAATCACACTGTCACCATCAGCAATGCTGACCGGCTCACCAATGCTGGTGGATTGTACGAACTCATCTGATTCATCGCGGGCATAGGCTGCAGCTAATGCAGCACTTGCGGTATTGGCCTGGAAAGTTGCTTGACCATCGACAATCAGTTGCCAAGCTTTTTCAACTCGATCCCAGCGGTTGTCCCGGTCCATGGCGTAGTAGCGACCAATTAGGCTGGCAATACGGCCTTTGCCCAGTTTACTGCAGGCAGCTTCAATGGCTTCAAGTGAAGGTTTTGCGCTGCGCGGAGGGGTATCACGGCCATCTAAAAAGGCGTGCAGATAGATCTTGTCTGCCCCCCGTTGTGCCGCTAGCTCAAGCATGGCAATGAGGTGATCTTGGTGGCTGTGTACGCCGCCTTCAGACAATAAACCCAGTATATGCACAGCTTTGCCCTGCTCTGCGGCTTGGTCAACTGCTTTAGTTAAGGCAGGGTTAGTGAAAAAGTCGCCATCGTCAATTGCTTTAGTAATACGGGTGAAGTCTTGATACACCACGCGGCCTGCGCCAAGGTTCATATGGCCAACTTCTGAGTTACCCATTTGCCCATCGGGCAAACCAACATCCATGCCGCTGCCAGAAATCAGCCCATGGGGGTACTCGGCGCGGAGCTGGTCATAGACTGGAGTGGTGGCGCTGTAAATGGCGTTATAGTCAGGGCTGTCGCTATGACCAAAACCGTCGAGAATAACTAAAACCAATGGTTTGGGCGTGGTATCCATAAGAGTAAACTCGCAAGTAAGTAACAAAATATAGGTTAAGTTTAGCTGGATGTACTCGGTACGTCATTGTTAGTAGTTCAGAGAATGCACAGGTCTGTGTATACTTTGCTGATTCTAATGCTTTGAGTACCCATTATGCTTACTGATACGCTGGCCAAATTCCTTGAGTTTATTACTGTGCACTATATGCTCAGTGGTGCTTTTTTAATCATCGTGGTGCTGTTGATTGTGCAGCAGTCGCGCAATTCAGGGCGAAACTTAAGCTCCCGTGAGTTGACCGCGATGGTCAATCGTGATGAGGCTTTTATTCTGGATATTCGACCGAAAAAAGACTTTGTTGCTGGGCATATTGTTGGCTCAGAAAATATCAGCAGCGATCAACTAAAAACGCGTATGGCTGATTTGGAAAAGTATAAAGATAAAACCATTATTGTTGTGTGTGCTTCTGGTGTAAATGCTGGTAGCGCTTGTTCTGAATTAAAGAAAGCAGGTTTTAACGCTGCACGCTTATCTGGTGGTATTACCGGTTGGCGCAGTGAAAACCTGCCTGTGGTGAAATAATATGGCTAAAGTAGTTATCTATTGCAGTGATTGGTGTCCTTTCTGTGTTCGAGCAAAAACTTTGCTGAGCAATAAAGGCGTGGCTTTTGAAGAAATTAAAGTAGACGGTAAGCCAGCTGTACGAGCGCAAATGGCAGAAAAAGCCAAGCGCACGTCGGTTCCACAAATTTGGATTGATGAGCTTCATGTGGGTGGCTGTGATGAGCTCTTTGCGCTTGAGCGAGCAGGTAAACTGGACGCTTTGCTAGCCGGCTAGGGCTAGGCAACTCGGCAAGGTTACTGTACAAACAGGCCTAGCTTACTGGCTGAGTATTTAATCTATATATTTAAGGTTGAGGGGCAACACAGATATGACCGAACAAAATAATAATGCAGCTGCGCAAGAAGAAACCACACAGTTTGCTTTACAGCGTATTTACGTTAAAGACTTGTCTTTTGAAGCACCAAAAAGCCCAGAGATTTTCCGTGAAGACTGGAGCCCTAATATTGAGCTGGACCTGAGCACCAGCCAGCGCGTCTTAGACGGTGAGTTTCATGAGGTGGTATTAACTGTCACAGTGACAGCTAAATCAGGTGAGGATATTGCTTTTATTGCTGAAGTTCAGCAGGCTGGTATTTTCTTGATCCAAGGTTTGGATGCCGGTTCTAAAGGCCATGCGCTGGGTGCTTTCTGCCCAAGCTTGCTCTTCCCATATGCACGGGAGACTTTAGACAGCCTAGTGGTTCGTGGCTCCTTCCCAGCCTTGATGTTAGCACCCGTTAACTTTGATGCGCTTTATGCGCAAGAGTTACAGCGCATGCAAGCCAGTGCTGAAGCCCAAGCTTAATTAGCTGCGGCAACCAGTATAAAGCTCTTGCGCAGCTGGCCGATAAGTCCGGCATGCGCAAGATCAGTTCAAACCAGAATATAGGGGTGTCAATGAGTAAAGTCAGTGTTTTAGTCGTTGATGATGCCTCATTTATTCGCGATTTAATTAAGAAAGGTCTACGCAGCCATTTCCCTGGTATCCAGATTGATGAAGCAGTAAACGGCCGTAAAGCCCAACAAATGCTTGGCGTGCAAAAGTTTGATCTGGTTTTGTGCGATTGGGAAATGCCAGAAATGAGCGGCTTAGAATTGCTGACCTGGTTTCGGCAGCAGTCTGAGTTTAAAGCGACGCCATTTATCATGGTAACCAGCCGCGGCGATAAAGATAATGTTGTGCAAGCAATCCAGTCTGGAGTGAGTGATTACATTGGTAAGCCTTTCACTCAAGAGCAATTAAGCACTAAAGTCACTAAAGCTCTATCGCGCAGTGGTCGCTTAGCTGCTTTGAGTGCCTCGGCCCCCAATAAGCACTTAAGCACAGGCGTGGCCAATGATTCATTGTCTGCTTTAACTGCCCATCAGGCACCCGCAGTGCCAACACCAACCGCAGCGGCCAAAGCGCCTGCCAGCTCGCCTTTATTAGCGCCTGCAGCACCGGTAGCAGCTGCGGCTTCGTCTAGTGGTGCTTTGCGCGGTCAAGGACAGGCTCGATTACGGCTGTCCAATGGTGAGTTTGCTTGCGTGATTAAAGCCTTAAGCCTTAAAGAAGCATTACTGGTGGTGAAACGCAGCGATAATCTGCCGCAAGTGCTGGATAGTGCTGTGCTGGATTTAGAGCAAGGTGAAGAGGCAGAAATCGCTCGTCTTAATGCTTATGTGCATAGCGTCAGTGCTTTAGAAGCACGTCCAGACAGTGAGTGGTTACAAATAGCCTGCCGTTTTGTTGATAGCGATCCGAAAAAACTCGATTATCTATCTCGGCTGATTGCGCGAGGAACAGCGCAGCGGCATTTCAGTCCTAGTGCCTAGTTAGGTCAATACGCAGAAATTCGCCGCATATTTAGTATTCTAGGCCAACCGGGTCACATCTTTGTTTATTGCATTCGAACTCTGTGATAAGTATTGCTATGTTGCTGGGCTAATTAGGTTCAGGTCTCTGTGCTATGAGCAAAAAACTCCTTTTTTTAACATGGCTGCTGCTAAGTGGCTACAGCCATGCCTTTACGGTGTACAAATACACCGATGAAAATGGTGTGGTCACTTATACCGACAAGGCCAAGGCTGGTGCGCAGGTTTTTGTTTTTAATGACCGCATGGTTGAGCGTATCGAAGATGACGTAAAACTTGAAACCCTGAAGCATGCTGCCGGTGAAACGCTCTTAGTGCACAATAATTTGTATGCACCAGTGGAGATTGAGCTGACATTAGAGGAGCAAGCTAATTTGGCCGGTGGTTTTAAGCAGCCGGTACGCTGGGTTTTGCCACCGCGCAGCCATATCCGCCTGCTTACTTTAGCGCCAAAAGATTCTGCACAGCCGTTGCAATACAAACCTAAATTACGCCATGCCCTAGGCGACCCACGACTTTTACCGACAACCAGTAAATACCCATTGCCGTGGCGCGGCGGGCCATTTCGTTTAACCCAAGGACCGAACGGAAAGTACAGTCACTTCACGCCCAAGGGACGTTACGCATTGGACATTGCGATGCCTGAAGGAACGCCAATTGTGGCCGCGCGGGCCGGTGTGGTGGTGAAAACAGAGAACCAGCAAACTGGACGAGGTACTAACCCGGCGGGCAATTTTGTCCGTATTTTGCATGATGACGGCACCATGGGTGTCTATCTGCATCTGCAAAGAGGTTCAGTTAGCGTTGTCGAGGGACAGCGTGTGGCCCAAGGCTCATTGTTGGCCCGCTCAGGTAATACCGGTAATAGCACTGGCCCGCATTTACACTTTGTGGTGCAACGCAACGTAGGTTTAGCAGTAGAGTCGATTCCGTTTGACTTTAATCAGCCGGTTAACAGCTTGCCGCATTTTGCGGTGGGCGGTGAGTGACTCTGGCAGGGCACGGTATTGACAGTGCCCTTGTTCACACGCGAGCGCTATTGCGCTGCGAAAGTATAGTGGGCAACAATCCCTAAGAAAATACAGAAACCGGCCCAGTGGTTATGCAGGAAAGCCCGAAGAGAGGACTGTGCGTCACGCTGGCGAGTATGGATAAACTCCCAAATAAAGCAGGCGGCTGCAGCCAGTAGTCCCAGCTGAAAATACCCACCTAAGGCAAAATTATTACCCGCTAATAGTAAGCAGAATAATGCACTGCCTTGCAGGGTTATGATAATAAAGCGATCAGCGTCACCAAATAAAACAGCCGTGGATTTAACCCCGATCTTTAAATCATCTTCACGGTCACTCATGGCGTAGTAAGTATCATAGGCAATGGTCCACAGCAGGTTAGCAATATAAATCAGCCAAACGGCTGCGGGCACTGAGCCTTGCTGAGCACTAAAAGCCAGTAAAATACTGCATGAGTACGCTGCACCTAGCGCCACCTGTGGGTAATAGGTATAGCGTTTAGTAAATGGATAAAGAGCAGCCAGGCCCACTGCTAGAAACGACCAGTAAACTGTTTGCGTATTAGTGAGCAGCACCAAAACAAAACTTGCACCTACCAATAGGGCAAAAGTTATGAGCGCCTCTTTTGCACTGACTCGACCGGTGACAATGGGGCGGTCTTTAGTGCGCCAAATGTCAGCATCAATACCGCGGTCGGCAAAGTCGTTAATAGCACAGCCAGCGGAGCGCATAAAAATTACGCCAAGGACAAAAATAATTGTATTTTTAATGCTGGGTGCGCCATCGCCTGCAATCCATAGTGCCCACAAAGTTGGCCACAACAAAAGGTAAATACCAATGGGGCGATCCAAACGCATTAACTGAATAAAATCCCAAGCTCTGGGGTGCAGGCGATTACAGGATTTCAGCAGTTTGATATACATATAAGACTCCGCGAAATGGGTAAAGCTGAATGCAGCCAAAGACGTAAGTGTTACAGGTTGAGCCCGCTATCCTGCCAAAGTTTGGGCAGAAAAACCTCTGCCACCAGTACGCCTAATGCGTTTTTTGTGAAGCAGGAGCGCCGCGCCCATAAAAAACTATGGTTGAGCGCTTGTTGTTGGGCAATTTCAGGTAGTTGCTGGCAAGGTATTTGACTGATTTCTAAAGCCCCACGCTGAAAAGCTTGCTGGCTAAATAATAGTTCGCCAAGGGAGCGGCGGCCCAGTTGGCTGAGATCAAAACCAACCGCTTGCAGCTGTGCTTGCCCGGCCACGCTACGAGCAAATACCCAAGGCTGCTGGCCATCACATAAAAACACTTCGCGCACCCAGCCTAGGCTATGTTGAGCAATGGCTAAAGCTTGGCACTCAGCATCGCTGAGTGGTTGCCAGCCTTCTTTTAGTACCTGCACATTAAACACCCCTTGGCACTGTTGCGTTAAGCGTTGGGTTAACGAGCCTTGATCAAAAAGCCAAGTATTTAAAATGGCAGAAGATGTGGGAGTGGTGCGCCATAGGGCGCTGTTAGGGCAGGGTTGGTTGCTGGACACAAGAACTACTTACTAGTGAAAATGAAAGCTCAGTTTAGCACGCATTAATTGCGGTTTTTACTGCCGTGGTTTTTATTCAGAGCGGGCAAGCTGTCAATGTAAACGACAGTAGCGGCCAGCAGACTGTGGCAGAGGCGGGTACAGCTAAAGTAGCTAAGAGTTTCTCCGCGCAAGTCAGCAGCAGACGCTTTACGCACCCGTCTTTAGACATTAGTATGATGCCCGCTTTGCTGAAGTGGTAAGCTGCAGATTAATAACAACAGTGGCTTGTTAGGTTTAGCAAAGGTCGCGCAACCGCTATTAATCAGTGTTTCGGTATGGACAAAATCCTCTTCTGATGCTGTTTAGCGAGAGCTTTGTCGATAAAGCTCATAAAATTAATCATCTCATTGTGACACGCGGCTGTTTAAGCTGACCCAGCTCACGTTGTGCGCAATACACTAATTGGAACTCTAAATGAAATTTCGTTTTTTACTATGGATGCTCGGCCGGATGATGAACAAGGCCAGTAAAAACAACCCAGCTTTTCAGCAGCAGCTGCAAGATAAAGATTTAACTTTTATGCTGCATACCTTGGATGGCAAGGTGGCGCGTCATTTTGTGATTAAAAATAATCGCCTAGAAAGTCGTTCAGGTGTTGCACAGGAGCCAACTTTCTCCATTGGCTTTAAAGATGCGGCCTTTGGTTTTGCCACCATGAATGCAAAGAATAAGCAGTTGGCTTTTATGCAGGGTATCCAAGATAAAAATATTCAGATCCAAGGCAACACTGCCATGGTGATGTGGTTCCAAGGTTTAATGAAATACTTAATGCCGAAGAAAAGTAAAGCAAAAGCCAACTAGCTGTCGATAGATAAGGTGCGCTTAGCGTTTGCGCACCTTATGGGTTTATTGCTGCTCGTGAAAACGGTATTGCAGGGCTTCAGCTAAGTGTTCACGGGAAATCATGCTACTGGCCGCCAGATCTGCCAAGGTCCGTGCGACTTTTAAGACTCGATGAGTGGCCCGTAGCGATAAGTTTAAACGCTCGCTGGCTTGCTCGAGCCAGGTACGGTCCTCCTCTGTAAGAGTGCAGTGCTGACGTAAGGCATTTAAATCCAATTGCGCGTTACTGCAACCTTGCCGTTGCAGTTGGCGCTGCCGTGCAGCACAGACTTGACTAACTGCTTGTGCAGAGCTGAGTCCCGGTGTTTTTGGTTTACGCAATGAGGTGGTTTCACGGGCCACGCTAATATGTAAGTCAATGCGGTCCAGCAGCGGCCCCGAGAGCTTGTTGCGATAGCGCTGCACTTGCTCTTGGGTACAGCGACAGCGCCCATTGGGGTCGGCAAAGTACCCACAGGGACAAGGGTTCATCGCTGCCACCAGCTGAAAACGAGCTGGAAAGCGCACTTTGCTGTGG
Source organism: Denitrificimonas caeni (assembly GCF_027498055.1). Taxonomy (GTDB): domain Bacteria; phylum Pseudomonadota; class Gammaproteobacteria; order Pseudomonadales; family Pseudomonadaceae; genus Denitrificimonas. Next base: position 315,615 of record NZ_CP114976.1, on the reverse strand, counting down.
GCTCGGGCAATCACTATATAGCCGGACTCGAGTGGCTCACGCAAAACTTCCAAGACCTTACGGTCAAACTCCGGAAGCTCATCTAAAAATAAAATACCTTGGTGAGCTAAGCTGATTTCTCCTGGTTGTGGGCGGCTGCCACCGCCGACTAAGGCTGGACTGGAAGCACTGTGGTGCGGTTGGCGAAAAGGCCGCTGCGGTAAGTTGCGCAGTGGTTCAAGGTTGATCATTGACTGCACAGCTGCCACTTCTAGTGCCTCATGCTCCGTGAGCGGCGGCAGTAGGCCAGGTAAGCGGCTGGCCAAAAGAGTTTTGCCGGTGCCCGGTGGCCCACTGAGAAGCAAATTATGCATGCCGGCCGCGGCGACCACCAAAGCACGCTTGGCTGCATCTTGGCCTTGCACCTCGAGTAAGTCGGGGTAGCTTGGTGGTTGTGCTAATAAACCCTGCGACTGATAGGGTTTTAAAGTGTTTTGCTGGTTGAAATGGGCAACAAGCTCCAGTAAATGATCTATGGCATAGACTTTTAAGCCGCTGGCTAAGCAGGCTTCTTCGGCATTGGCTAAAGCTACTACCAATGCGCGTCCGGCATCGCGGGCGGCTAAGGCAGCGGGGAGCACGCCACGCACTGGACGCACATGGCCTGAGAGAGCCAGCTCACCCAAACATTCAAAGTCATCCAGACAACCACCGGGTAGCTGTGCGCTGGCGGCTAGTAAGCCTAGGGCAATGGCTAAATCAAAGCGCCCGCCTTCTTTGGGGAGATCCGCTGGTGCTAAATTAAGGGTGATGCGTTTGCGTGGAAACTCTAGGGCGCTGTTTAAAATAGCGCTACGCACACGGTCTTTACTTTCACGTACAGCTGTTTCTGGTAAGCCAACAATGGTTAGCGACGGTAAGCCGTTAGTCAGGTGAATTTCTACGCTAACGGCCGGTGCTTCAACACCAATTTGGGCGCGGCTGTGCATAATGGCGAGTGACATAGATCCTCCTTGATCTTATGTAAAACCTATTTGAGTTAGGTAAGTTGCTTAATCACTGCTTACAGGGTCATTGCTGCTGAGTTGTTCTTCCAGTGCTGCTACTTTGCTTTCGAGTGCTTCTAGACGGGCCCGAGTGCGTGCGAGCACAACCATTTGGCTGTCAAACTCTTCACGGCTGACTAAATCGAGCTTGCTGAAAGAACTTTGCAGTAGTGCTTTTAATTGCGCTTCAATTTCCGCTTTTGGTAATGGGTTTTCACTGCCAAGTAAGCGTCCCGCTTGGGTGCTAATGCTGTCAAATAAGGCCTTTGGCGGTAACATAAATACATTCCTTAACAATGATGTGATTCAGTTTAGCACGTCAGCTTAAATATGAATGTTTATGAAAGCCAAGAGAAACTGCATAATCTTGCGTATAATTTCTAGTAGTAGCAAAAAAGCGTATTGTCTTTGTATACTTGCTCGCATGCTATAAGTAGTTGTGGTGTGACTGGCTGTGTGGCTGCAGAGGTGTATTTGCCCAGCTTTTATGCACAACTGTTAAGCTTCAGCATGTTAGAAATTGACTTGAATAATAAGTCATTTAATCTCGGAGAAACTGTATGAAATTAGTTACCGCCATTATCAAACCTTTCAAGCTCGACGATGTGCGTGAAGCATTATCAGAAATTGGCGTACAAGGTATTACAGTCACTGAAGTGAAAGGCTTCGGCCGTCAGAAAGGTCACACAGAGTTATACCGTGGTGCGGAGTATGTGGTTGATTTCTTACCTAAGGTGAAAATCGAAGTGGCCATTGCCGCAGCGCAGTTAGACCGCGTCATTGAATCCATCAGTAAAGCAGCCAATACCGGTAAAATCGGTGATGGTAAGATTTTTGTGGTTAGCCTAGAGCAGGCTGTACGTATTCGTACTGGTGAAACTGGCTCAGATGCTATTTAACATCAGCAACAGTATTGTTCTGCCTGAGCTGTAATACTAAGCCAGACAGCGCGCTTGCATACAATTAAGGCGCAGCTCTTCGCGGGGTTGCGCCTTAGTGCTTTTTATGACTTATTATACGCAGCGCGCTGCCAAACCAAGCGGTTTCGGAAAATAATAAAAAAGTATGCAAATAGCGTAGTTATTTTCTTTTTATCGCACTAGAATGCGCGCCCAATGCATAACAGGTAATGGTCCGTTGTCAGCTGTGGCTGTGCTACGCGTACTTGCTTACCAGCCAGCTTTGCTGGTTATTATGCGCTCTCAATTTAGGTGCTGAAGGTGTTTGGCGCCAGAAATATAACTATCTTGCTGAAGGCAGGCTTGAGGTTGACTATGTACGATGAAGAATTAGAAACAGAAGAGTTAGATGCAAACGATGATGCTGATCTTGATGCGGATGATATCAGTCTAGATGACGTGGATGATGTCGAGGATGTAGAAGATATCGCTGACGACAGCGTTGATGATGGTTCGGATGTGGCTGAACCCATCGCCCGCAGCAAAAGCAAAGCAGCAAGCAGCGTTGAGGATTTGCCGTCGTTGGAAGCCAAGCAAAAGGATCGCGATGCTCTAGCTAAAGCTATGGAAGAGTTTTTGGCCCGTGGTGGCAAGGTGCAAGAAGTAGAGAACAAAATTGACGTTTAAGTCAGCAGCGAATTATTAGTGCAACGACCCAGCGGTTTATCTCACCGGCTGGGTCGTTGCAGTGACCATTTCAGCTTGTACGCTAGTCTTTTAGTGCTTTGTAACGCTCGGCCAGCTCATGGCGTATGGCGCGACGCTCCTGGGCGTTGGCAAAGCGCCTGATCTCATCTTCAGTGCTTGGCACCAATGGTGGGACTTCCACGGTCTTACCATTCTCGTCAATCGCAACCATAGTGAAAAAGCAGCTATTGGTGTGTCTCACCAGTTTTTCGCGGATGTTTTCTGTAACGACTTTAATACCCACTTCCATTGACGTGCGGCCGGTGTAGTTAACTGAGGCGAGGAAGGTTACCAGCTCGCCCACATGGATGGGTTGACGGAAGGCCACTTGGTCAACAGACAAAGTCACCACGTAGCTGCCCGCATAGCGACTCGCACAGGCGTAAGCCACTTCATCAAGGTACTTAAGTAAGGTACCACCATGCACATTACCCGAAAAGTTAGCGTTATCCGGGGTCATTAAAACGGTCATGGTGAGGGTTGGAGATCCTGGTTGCATAGTGCTCTCTTATTTGTTTAGTGCATCTGGCGTGCGCACTTTTAAAAAAGCAATTATACCTTAATCTGAAGCAGATTAGCTTTCCAGCCAAACATCACGGGCCCAGTGCCAAACGCTTTCCCACGTTTCTTCAAGCATTTCTTGGGTGTCAGCATTCCAGGCAAACACTTCCCCTTCTTCGTCTACGGCGTAATACAGTGGCTGCGCATGGCAAAGGGGAACCAGGTAGCGTGGCAAGCCAAGATCCCAAGCTGTGGCTGTAACCTCAGGCAGGAAGGTGTGTGAATGGGGATCACTGGCGGTAACTGGCTCTAAATGGCCGTAAACCACATCGCTGACTGTGAGTAAAAAATCGCGCAAAGCATAAGGTAGATGAATCAGGATTTGCTCTTGAATCTCTACTAGAGTCTCTTCGTCGGGCAATTCCAGCGGCACCGGCACTGGCTCATTGCGTTCGCGTAGTTCATCAATGACTTCTTCCACGGTTGGTATGCTCTATAGATAACGAATGAATGCCTGCAGGCTGGCGTATGCGCCTGCAGGAGGGGGTTACTGATTAAGCGTTTTGACGAATACCAGCGATTAGCCAAGGTTGGTTCTCACCCTCTTTGCGCTCCATGCGCCAGCTTTCACTGAATGCTTCACCCTGATCAAAGCGCGAAGTTTTCGCCACGCCGTGGAAAGTTAGGGTGGCAATAGTCAGCTCGCCTTCTTGATCGACACCATCCAACTGCACGCTGAGGTCGTCAATATAAGTGGATTGCATGCCATCACCGAGGCTGTTGCGCTCGTTGCTTAGGAAGGTCAGCATTTCTGGGGTAACAAACTCAGCAATGAGCTCCATTTCATTGGCATCCCAGTGTTGCTGTAGAGCATTGAAATGACTTTCCGCCGCTTGCAGAAAACTGCTTTCATTAAACCAAGCTGGAGCATTGATAACGGCTGGTGCTGGTGCCGCAGAAGCTGTGCTGCCAAAAATGTTCTGCGCTGGCTGGTGGGCTTCACGTTGCATGGCTGGGCCACCGGCTGTGGCTGCTTGCGGCATTTGCCGGCGGCGACTGGCAATCAGCTTAAAGATGACGAAAGCAATGAGGCCAAAAATCAGCATGTCCATCATTTTTAGGCCTTCAAAACCTTCACCCATAAACATTGAGGCCAATAAACCACCGGCAGCCATGCCCATTAGCATACCGCCAAAGCCGCCCATAGCTGGTTTGGCGCCTGCGTTTGGCGCTTGTTTGTTAGGCTGGGGAGCAGGTTTTTGCTGTTGCTGCGCTTGGCGATGTTTCATGCCGCCACCAAAGGACTTACCACCACCAAAGCGGCGAGCATCAGCATCAATGCTAAAGCTTAAGCCTAAGAATAGAGCGAAGGCGATTGTGAGAAAACGTTGCATAAAATATCTCTTTTATTGTCAGGTTAGTTTAGCTAAGCGGCGTTATGAGTGTCATAGCACCGCGGTAAAGTGAACACTGTGATGCCAATACGTTGCTGGCTTATATTACCGATAAAATAAAGCTCTAGCTTGATTTTAACCGCGGCCAGCGAGCAGCTTATGGCATGCCTGTTAAGTACTATAGTGGCTCAAGCTTAGCGTAAGCGACCATTAGCCATTTGATCCCCTCATTGGCGAAGTTGACTTGCACGCGCGCTTGGGCACCAGAGCCTTCAAAGTTTAAAATGACGCCCTCTCCGAAGACTGCGTGCTGCACCAATTGGCCCAAATTAAAGCCTGTTTCTGGAACTTCCGCACCACTAAACATAGGGCTCGATTGCACTTGGTGCGAGCTTTGGTAGGGGCGGCTAACACTGTTGTTCATCCGCACTTCCTGCAGCAAATCAGCAGGGATCTCGCGAACAAAACGCGAAACCTTGTTATAGGTTTCAGTGCCATATAGGCGGCGGGTTTCAGCACAAGTGATATACAGCTGCTGCATGGCCCGAGTAATGCCCACATAGGCTAAACGGCGCTCTTCTTCTAAGCGGCCCGGCTCTTCAAGGCTCATCTTGTGAGGAAATAAGCCTTCTTCCATACCGGCGATAAAGACAATAGGAAACTCCAGGCCTTTGGCGCTATGCAAGGTCATCAGTTGCACGGCTTCAGTAAACTCATCGGCTTGGGTGTCGCCCGCTTCCAGTACCGCATGATCTAAAAACGCCACCAGTGGCGGTAAATCATCGTCAATCTCGCCGTCTGTGGCACTGAGATCGCCGTCTTTGGTAAAGGTGCGGGCGGCACTGACCAGCTCTTCGAGGTTTTCCACTCGCGCTTGGCCTTTTTCACCTTTCTCTTCTTGGTGATAGGTGAGCAAGCCCGATTGCTCAATGGTAATTTGCGTCATGGCATGCAAATCACAATCTTGGGTGCGCACAGCCAGCTCTTCAATCAGCTCAATAAAACCCTTGAGAGCGTTACTGGCGCGGCCGGTTAAGGTTTTTTGCTCAATCAGCAAGTGCATCGCTGCCCACAGGGAAAGATCATGTTCCCGCGCTGCATGGCGTACAGTTTCAATGGTTTTTTCACCAATACCGCGGGTGGGCACATTAATCACTCGCTCAATGGCGCCGTCATCATGGCGGCTGCGCAGCAAACGCAAATAGGCCAGGGCGTTTTTAATTTCGAGGCGTTCAAAGAAGCGTTGCCCGCCGTAAATCCGGTACGGTACTGCGGCGCGTAATAAGGCTTCTTCCAGCACCCGAGACTGGGCGTTGGAGCGGTATAAAATGGCAATATCACTGCGCTTGAGCTCGCCTTTGCGCAGCGCTTGCTCAATACATTCAACGATATAACGGGCTTCATCGTGCTCGTTATAAGCGCTATACAAGCGGATTGGTTCACCTTCTGCGCCGTCGGTCCACAGTTCTTTACCTAAGCGGCCTTGGTTATTGTCGATTAAGGCGTTGGCAGCTTTAAGAATGGTGGCGGTGGAGCGGTAATTTTGCTCCAAACGAATGCTTTGCGTGTTAACAAAGTCGTTAGAGAACTCCTGGATGTTCTCAATTTTGGCGCCGCGCCAGCCATAAATGGATTGGTCATCATCGCCCACTACCATCAGGCTTTTGCCGCCTTGGGCGAGCAGGCGTAACCAAGCATATTGCACGGCGTTAGTGTCTTGAAACTCGTCTACCAACACATGCTTAAAGCGCTGTTGGTAATGCTGCAATAAGCTTGGGTTGTCGCGCCAGAGATCCAAGGCACGCAGCAATAGCTCAGCAAAATCAATGGCCCCAGCGCGAGCGCAGGCTTCTTCGTAGGCCGTATAAATTTGCAGCATGGTGGCTAAAAACAAATCGCCACCGGCTTGAATATGCTGCGGGCGCAGGCCTTCGTCTTTTTGGCCATTAATAAACCACTGCGCTTGACGCACTGGCCAGCGTTTTTCGTCTAGATTGAGTTCGCGCATTACCCGCTTTAATAAGCGCTGTTGGTCATCGCCATCGAGAATGCTAAAACCTTCAGCTAAACCTGCTTCTTGCCAGTGAGCACGCAGTAAGCGGTGGGCTAAACCGTGGAAAGTGCCCACCCACATGCCCGCTGGGTTCATGCCCAGCAGCTCTTCAATACGCAGGCGCATTTCGGCAGCGGCTTTATTGGTAAAAGTCACCGATAAAATACTGTGCGGGGAAGCCCCTTCAACTTGAATCAGCCAAGCAATACGGTGGACTAACACCCGTGTTTTGCCTGAACCAGCGCCGGCTAAAACCCGCTGTTGACCAATGGGCGCAGCCACAGCTTCACGCTGGGCTTCGTTGAGGGCGTTTAATAAGTGTGAGATATCATCATGCATCAGCGTATTCTAGTTGGCGCGCTGAGTAAGGGCAAACACAATACTGGTTATAAATGCACTGGTCCTAAGTCGCAGAGGGCAGGTTTATCAGTTCTGCTTTATGTATTATACATCTAGGGCTTGTGGTTAGAGGGGCAATGCCTTTAATGTTAGCCGCCCATAAGCAGTTGGCTCAGGGTTGTTTTAGCTGGTTTGATGACTCAACTGGCATCATCGCGGATTAAGTGCAGATTATTGTGCGAGATAATAATAAAAAATGTTAATGGGTAAAAAAAAGCAGCTCAGTAGCCTGTCGCCATCGGTTTGGTGGCAGCTGGATGCCGATAGCGTGCAAGTGATTTATCGCAATTCATATGCGCCTTCTTTGCTAACCGTCTTGTGTTCGATGGCGTGCGTTTGGCTGCTACAGGACAGTGCTAACTTTGCGTTAGCTTTAGTCTGGCTCTTGGTCACCGCTAGTTTAACTGCAGCGCGTTTGTTGGCCGCTACTTTTTTTGAGCGGGCTACAGCGCAGCAGCAGATCTTACCTATTTGGCGTTATCTGCTCTTGGCTGGCGCTTGTGCTTGCGGCGCAGTGCTATCGTCGTTTGCTATTTTATTTATTCCTGGGGAAGAGTTTACCTTGCAGTTATTGCTGCTAGGTTTGTTATCGTTGGTGGCTGCTTCAACCAGCATCGCTTATGCGGTGAGTTTCTTGCTGTTTGTTTGGTACGTCTTATTTGGTTTTTTACCCATTGCTTGGGTTTACTTAAGCGGTGACACTGAAGTGTTGCAGAGCTTGGGTATGTTAGTGCTCATGTGCTTGCTAGCTATTACTGCAGCAGTGCTCCAAGTGAACCGTCTGATCTTGCAAACAACTCAGCAACGCTTGAAAAACCAAGAGCTGATTTGCACCTTGCAGGCCGCGCAATATAAAACTGAGGCTTTAAATCTTGAGCTCACGCAGGAGATTGCGGGCAAGCAAATTGCCGAACAGCAGCTGCTTACTGTGCAGGCTGGGCTTGAGCACAGTGTGCAGGAGCGGACCACGGAGCTTAAAGAAGCTTTGCTGGCTTTAGAGAAAATCCAAGAACGATTAGAACTGGCTTTAGATGCCAGTCAGTTAGCGCTTTGGGATTGGAACTTAGCAACAGATGAAATTCATCACACTCGAGTTAAAAGTATTTTTGGCTTGGAGCATGAGCAGGTGCGTGGCGTCTTAAGTGACTTGCGGCCCTTATTGCACCCCGATGATTTACCGGTCTTGCGCACCGCTATGCTTGAGCATATGAAGCAGAAAACCGAAAGTTATATTGTTGAATACCGAGTAAAACACAGCGCTGGTCACTGGGTCTGGATTGAGGACCGTGGCCGTGCAGTTGAGCGCGATGCCACGGGTTATGTCCTGCGTATGCTGGGCACACGCCGTGATATCAGTGCCCAAAAGCAACATGACGAAGAGCTGTGGTTAGCCTCAAAAGTGTTTGATGCCGGCACTGAAAGTATCGTGGTGATGGATTCGCAGTTCATTATCTTGGCGATTAATAAAGCTTACAGTGCCGTGACCGGCTATAGCCGCGAAGATGTTGTGGGCTACGCCGGCTTAGTCAATCAGCACAATGCTGAGTTACGCGAGCAATACCAATTGATTCGTGCCGCTATAAAAGAACATGGCTCTTGGCAAGGCGAGGCCTTGGGGGTGCGCAAGAGCGGGGAAATTTACCCGCAATGGTTGCAAGCGCATATGGTGCGTGATGACGATGGCAAGGCAACGCATATTGTAGGGTTTTTCACTGACCTAACTGAACGGCGCCAGACTGAAGAGCGTTTAAGCTATTTGACGCAGTATGATGAATTAACCGAGTTATCCAATCGCACCCTATTCCAACAACGCTTGCAACAAGCAGTAGAACACGCGCGTAAACATGATGGCTGCATGGCCTTAATGCATATTGATTTAGATCGTTTTAAAGTTCTGAATGATAGCTTGGGTGTTGAAATTGCCGACCAAGTGCTACGGGCAATTAGTTTGCGCTTAACTGAGCAGTTGCCCGCTGCTGATACTGTGGCACGCCTCGGTGGTAATGAGTTCGCAGTGATTTTAGATGACAGTGTATCTATTACGAGCTTGAAAAAACTGGCCGCGGCTATCTTGGCCAATATCCGAGAACCCATTACTGTGGCGGGCAATGAGCTGATCATTAGTGCCTCTTTGGGTATCAGTGTGTTACCGGATAATGCTAGAACACCGGCAGCACTGATTAGTCAGGCCAATATGGCCATGCAGCAAGCGAAGCATTTGGGTGGGGATACTTTCCAGTTTTATAATAACCAACTGCAAGCCAGCACCTTAGAGCGCTTGCAGCTTGAGCAACAATTGCGACGAGCTATTGAGGAAGGGCAGTTACAAGCCTACTACCAGCCTAAGCTGACGCTGTCTGATGGTGTAGTGCGTTCGGCAGAAGCGCTGGTGCGCTGGAATCATCCGCAGCGCGGCTTGGTATCGCCAGGTGAATTTATTCCATTAGCAGAAGAAACCGGCCTTATTGGTGTGATCAGTGAGATGATGCTGCAACAGGCCTGTGAGCAGGCGTTACTGTGGCTACAGCAAGGTATGCCCATTCGCGTTTCAGTGAACTTATCTGTTAGCCATGTGCGCCAAGGTAACTTGGTTACTTTAGTGCAGGATGTGCTGAAGAAAACCGGTTTACCGGCTTATTTGTTGGAGCTTGAGCTGACTGAAAGCCAGATGCTAGAGAACGCCGAAAGCATTATCGCTACCTTTAAACAGTTGCGAGAGTTGGGTGTGCACCTGGCTATCGATGATTTTGGTACAGGTTACTCATCGCTGAGTTATTTAAAGCGTTTTCCCGCCAATAGCGTGAAAATTGATCAGAGCTTTATTCGCGATGTGGCTGAAAACCATGAGGATGCGGCCATTACTCGCGCCATTATTGCGATGGCACATGGCTTAAACTTATTAGTGGTTGCTGAAGGGGTAGAGACTCAAGCGCAAATGGATTTCTTACACGCCAATTTATGTGATGAAGTGCAAGGCTATCTCATTTGCCGTCCGGTTGCCGCTGAGCAGTTTACCGAGTTCTTGCTGGCTCACACCGCCGCTGCAACTGAGTCTTAATTGATCTGTACAAGTAAGACTCAGTGTTTTCCGGGGGCTTGATTATGCGCCGCGGGTGTTGCCGCTGGTGAGGTTACGCATCAGTAGTGCATGCTCTAGATTGACGTTCTCAGGTATCGGAATATACAGCACATGGCCGTCACCGGGCGCATCAGAGCGGCCTTTACCTTTTTGATCTTCAATGTGCTTGAGGTCAAAGGTCATATTGCCCTGTGGCGTCATAAGCTCAATGGAATCGTCTAACGCAAAACGGTTTTTGACGATTACTTCGGCTAAATCACCGCGACGCTCACCGGTCATTTCACCAACAAACTGCTGACGATCAGAGATGGAGTAGCCGTACTCGTAGTTTTGGTATTCATCGTGCACGTGGCGACGCAGGAAACCTTCGGTATAACCACGGTGCGCCAGAGACTCCAAGGTGTCCATCAACGACTTATCAAAAGGACGACCAGCCACCGCATCATCAATGGCTTTACGGTAGACTTGAGCAGTGCGCGCGACATAGTAATGGGACTTGGTGCGACCTTCGATTTTCAATGAGTGTAAACCCATCTGCACCATGCGCTCGACGTGTTGTACGGCACGTAAATCTTTCGAGTTCATAATATAAGTGCCGTGCTCATCTTCAGAGACGGACATATACTCACCCGGACGTCCGGCTTCTTCTAAGAGGAAGACTTCATCGGTTGGTGCACCAACCCCGAGGATCGGCTCAACGGCTTGCATCAGCGCTGGATCGACCTGTTGCACCGCAGCAATCGGCTCGTACTTATGCACGATATCGCCCAGTTCATTTTCTTTGCCTTCGTGGGTTTTGTATTCCCAGCGGCAGGCGTTGGTGCAGGTCCCTTGGTTCGGGTCGCGCTTATTGATGTAGCCCGACAGCAAGCAACGACCGGAGTAGGCCATGCATAACGCACCATGCACAAATACTTCCAGTTCCATTTCTGGTACTTCATGGCGAATTTGTTCAATTTCATCCAATGACAGTTCGCGGGATAAGATGGCACGGGTTAAGCCTTGGTTATGCCAAAACTTTACGCTGGCATAGTTGACTGCGTTGGCTTGCACTGACAGGTGAATGTTCATCTGCGGGAAATGCTCACGCACCATCATGATTAGACCGGGATCCGACATAATCAGCGCATCAGGGCCCATAGCCACCACAGGCTCTAAGTCTTTGAGAAAGGTTTTTAGTTTGGCGTTGTGCGGTGAGATGTTCACCACCACATAAAACTGTTTGCCTTGGGCGTGTGCTTCTTTAATACCCAGCGCTAGGTTGGCGTGGTTAAACTCGTTATTACGCACGCGTAAGCTATAGCGCGGCTGTCCGGCATAGACCGCATCAGCGCCATAGGCAAAAGCATAACGCATGTTTTTTAAGGTGCCAGCGGGTGACAGCAGCTCAGGACGAAAGGGGGTCGACATAGTAAAACTCAAGAAAATAAAAATACTGAGCTATTCTAACAGCCATTAACTGAGCAGCGTAGTACCCTGGGCAATTAATAACCAAGTAAATGTGTCGGACTTTGCGCGCGGTCTTGATTGACCCCAAATTACACCTGCTGGAGCTATCCGTAGGTGGTTCATTTATGGGCGACAGGGGTTTGTCGTGAAGTTGGGTTGTGTGCTGCTGGTTGGCTGTGTTGTTCTTAAGCGCTTGGGCCGCGCCAGTAGTAGCGAGCTACGCTACCAAGCGATGCCAATAGCCTAGACTACTGAGCCGGCGGCATGGCCACTGGCCCAGGCCCACTGGAAGTTAAAGCCGCCTAAATGGCCGCTAACATCGAGTACTTCGCCGATAAAGTAAAGGTTCTCTTGTTTTTGCGACTGCATGGTTTTGGACGAGACTTCTTGGGTATCAACCCCACCCAAAGTGACTTCTGCGGTGCGATAGCCTTCGGTGCCTGAAGGGGTTAGCTGCCAATTGTTCAATTTCTCAGCAATCGCGCTGAGCTGCTTGGCGTTGTATTGCTTAAGTGGTGTGCTGCTAAACCAGTGCTCGCAGAGGAGTTGCGCCATTTTGCGGGTGAAGCACTCGCTCAGTAGGGTTTTCAGTTCCGTATTGGGGTGCTGTGCTTGTTGCTCTAACAGCCAAGCGCTGGCATCACGGTCGCTGAGTAAATCAATCGCTATACTGTCGCCCGGTTGCCAATAAGAGGAAATCTGTAAAATCACTGGGCCACTAAGGCCGCGATGAGTAAACAGCAGGTCTTCTTTAAAGCTTTGGCCGTTGCATTGCACTACGCAATCAGCAATGGAGGTGCCAGATAAGGCGCTGCAAAGTTCTTTGAGTTGTGGATCAGTGATGGTGAAGGGCACTAAGCCGGCGCGGGTGGGCAGAATAGTATGGCCAAACTGTTCCGCGACTTGATAGCCAAAGCCCGTCGCGCCCAAAGTTGGAATGGATAAGCCACCGCTGGCAATGACTAAGGATTGGCAGTGCAAGGTTTTTTTGTTGCACTGCAGAGTGAAGCCGCTGTTTTTAGCTTGAATATGAGTGACTGGGGTGTTGAGTTGGATGGTGGCACCGGCATCTGCGCATTCTTTCAGTAGCATCTCGAGGATGTCACTGGCTTTGTTATCGCAAAAAAGTTGGCCAAGTTTTTTCTCGTGATACGGCACTTGGTGGCGCTGGACCATTTCGAGAAAGTCCCACTGGGTATAACGGGCCAGTGCTGATTTGCAAAAATGAGGGTTGTTGGAGAGAAAATTATCCGGCTCGGTGTACATGTTGGTGAAGTTGCAGCGCCCACCACCCGACATGAGGATTTTTTTGCCAGCTTTATTGGCATGATCAATTACTAAAACTTTACGACCACGCTGCGCGGCAGTTAACGCGCACATTAATCCAGCAGCACCGGCACCAATAATTATTACATCCACAATGAATACAACCTGAAGTTTAAAAATCAAAGCTGAAGTTTAGCGGCTTTACCCTTCACGTAGGCAACAATCGTCAGGAGTCTTTGGGGGCACGGGCGGCTCGTCCGCATAAAAGCGGTAGTCAATATTGGAATTGTTCGTAATATGCGGCATGGGTTGCATGGTTGTGGCGTTTGCGTTTGCGTTTGCAATTGCGGGTCAGCGGCCCGCGCTCCCGGCCCGCAGCACCTCGCTATAAAAACACCTACAAGCTGAAGTTTAATATTTAGCTATGCAAGACAAATTGCCCAGTAAAGCAAGCGCCATCTTGGCCGTCGTGGGTTAAAATGCGACTGTCTAAGCGAATACGTGCCTTACCGTGGCGTTGGTACATCTTAATAAAGCGCGTCCAAATAGCTTGATCTGGCGCAGAGCAGATAACCTTGGCATCAGCTAAAACCGGCAACGGATAATCAATTTGCCCTGCCTGTACAACGATATGTGTGGTATTTATACCCATCTCACGTAAACGTAAGTGCAACCAGCCCCAACTGGCTAAGACACCAGCACAGTACAAACTACCGCCAAACATAGACTCTTGATGGTTACGGTTTTCTGGTAGAGGCAAATGCAACTGCAAGCAATGGTTTTGCCAGTTGCGCACCTCAATAGCTAGTGCTGAAGTTAAGGGAATATCACTGGCGAAAACCTGCGCCAGATGTTGGCAGGCACTGTGGCTCGATGTGCTGGGCATGACAACCTCGCTGAGAAAATGACCATAAAAATGAGAAAAAACGCTGGCTTGCTGAGTATTTTGCCGAAAATGTGAATCTTTAACGACTAGCCGTAAACAAATATAAGATTTTTCAAATTAATAGCCATCTACAGGTTAGAATAAAAAAGATGTGGAATAGCTTTGTGATTATAAAGGAGAGGCGCTTGTGGATTCTGTAGCAACCAATAGTATATTTTTTGTTGGTGGTTTATTAGTTGTTATCAGTATTCTGGTCAGCGCCATCTCATCACGCATCGGCATTCCCATTTTGGTTATTTTCATGGGTGTGGGTATGGTAGCCGGCACCGATGGCGTCGGTGGTATTGCTTACGATGACTACACCCTGACTTACCTCGTCAGTAACCTTGCCCTTGCGGTAATTTTGCTCGATGGCGGAATGCGCACACGGGTCGCAACCTTCCGCGTAGCGCTTTGGCCAGCCTTATCTTTGGCCACCTTTGGCGTATTGCTTACCGCTGCTTTAACCGGTGTAGCTGCCGCTTGGCTGTTTAATCTCACGCTCTTAGAAGGCTTATTGATTGGTGCCATTGTTGGCTCCACTGATGCGGCTGCGGTCTTTAACCTGCTCAATGGTAAAGGGCTCAACGAACGGGTTGGCTCTACCCTCGAAATTGAGTCTGGCAGTAATGACCCTATGGCGATGTTCCTCACGGTCACTTTAATTGCCATGTTGGTGGCCGGAGAAACCAGCTTTAGCTTAGAGTTCTTTAGCAGTTTAGCTCGCCAGTTTGGTTTGGGCATAGTGTTAGGTTTGGGTGGTGGTTGGTTCTTATTACAGGTCATCAATCGCATTCAAGTTGAGGGTGGGCTCTATCCGCTTTTAGCTGTTAGCGGCAGTATTATGATCTACGCTTTTTCTGGCGAAGTAGGCGGCAGTGGTATTTTAGCAGTCTATGTGTGCGGTATGGTGCTGGGTAATAGCCCAATCCGTAGTCGTCACAGTATTTTGCATATGTTTGATGGCTTGGCTTGGCTCAGCCAGATTGGCATGTTCTTGGTTTTAGGCTTGTTGCTAACGCCTCACGAGCTTTTACCCATTGCCGTGCCGGCTTTATTGCTCTCACTTTGGATGATTTTGTTTGCTCGTCCCTTATCGGTTTTTCTTGGCTTGTTGCCGTTCCGTGGTTTTAGCCTGCGCGAACGCATGTTTATTTCCTGGATTGGCTTGCGTGGTGCGGTACCTGTGGTCTTGGCGGTATTCCCGCTGGTTGCCGGCCTGCCGAATGCGCAACTGTTTTTTAACGTGGCTTTCTTTATTGTTTTGGTGTCGTTATTACTGCAAGGCTCAACTTTGTCTTGGGCGGCCCGTAAAGCTAAAGTGGACTTACCACCAGCGCCCGCGCCCATTTCACGGGTAGGTTTGGAAATGCATCCCACCAGTCATTGGGAGCTATTTGTTTATAGTTTAAGCAGTCAAAAATGGTGTATTGGCGCGCAGTTGCGTGAACTTAACATGCCTGCCGGGACTCGAATTGCGGCATTGTTTCGTAATAATCAATTGTTGCACCCCAGCGGCAGTACGCGCCTAGAAGCGGATGACTTTCTATGTGTTATTGGCTGTGAAGATGATCTGCCGGCACTGGGACGCTTATTCAGCAAAGCGCCGCAACGAGGTTTAGATATGCGCTTCTTTGGTGACTTTGTGCTGGAGGGGGATGCGCAACTGGGCGCTGTGGCTGATGTGTACGGTTTAAAACTGGATGATTTAGATCCGAAAATGACCCTCGCCGAATTTATGACGAATGCTGTGGCCGGTGAAGCAGTCTTGGGTGACCATCTGGAGTGGCAAGGATTGACTTGGACAGTGGCATTAATGGACGGCCATAAAGTCAGTAAAGTTGGTTTGAAATTTCCCGAAGGAAAACGTCCCGAGTTACCGTTGTTTTAAAATATGCACGTCTGATCAAACGACATTGCGGGTCATTTAGGACTTATTGCTACTTAAAAAGGTTGCTGGCTTATGAAGTTTAGAGTGTTGTTGCTGTTAATCGCTTGCCTTGTCGGTTTCCCAGTGAGCGCCAATAGTATCGCCCTCAATCCTCAGGATGTGCGCCAAGCCCTAACTGACTTGCCCACTCGCAAGCTACCAGAAGCTGAACAGCAAGCAGTACAGCAAGCCTTGGAGCAGACTTTGGCTTGGCTCGACATTGTTGAGCGCACTGAGCAAGCGCAGAAAAAACTCCAAGAGCAGCTGGCTGCTGCGCCGCAACAGATTAGCGCAGCGCAGAACGATTTGCAGCGCCTACTGGCGTCAACTCAAGCTGATCCGAGCCAACATCTGGCCAAGGCTTCAGTTAAAGAGCTGGAAGACTTGCTGGCTGAGCACAACCTCAAACTTCGCGAGTTACAAAAAGACTTAAATGATGCCAATGCTTTAATTGTCACCGCGCAAACCCGTCCTGAGCGTGCCCAAGCAGAAATCAGTAGCAACCAAACTCGCATTCAAAAAATTAATAACTTACTGAAAACGGTTAAAGACGATAGCAAACTGTCCAGTAGTGAAAAGAACTACGCGCTGAAAGCCGAGCTCTTGGCCTTAGAAAGTAAAAGCAACTTACGCCGTGCTGAGTTATCGGGCAATAGCGTGTTGCAGGAACTGGGCAGCAGTCGCCGTGATCTATTGCTCAGCCAAGTCAATCGTCAGGAACAAGACATCCTCGCCTTGCAGTCTTTGTTGAATCAAAAGCGCCAAGCGGATTCTGAAAAAACTGTTGCAGAGCTGTCCTTGGAGGTGAGTAAAGCTGGGACTGACAGCTTATTGTTGCGTGAAAGTAACTTAAATTTAAAACTATCCGATTACCTACTAACGATTACCGAGCGTCGTAATCAGCTGACTCAACGCAACTTGCTGGTTCGCCAGCAGCTCGATAGCGTGCAGCAAACTGATCAAGCCTTGGAAGAGCAAATCAGCGTGTTACAGGGCAGTTTGCTCTTGGCGAAAATCCTATATGAGCAAAAGCAAGCCTTGCCGCAATTGAGCTTTGACCGCAGTTTGGCCGATCAAATAGCTGATACGCGCTTGTATCAATTTGAGTTACGCCAATTGCGCGATACCGTCAGCCGCTCGGATGAGTACGTGGAGCGGGTGTTAAGAGATACCCCGTCCAGTGATGAGCAAATTGCATTACGCTCCAGCTTGCTGGATTTAGTCCGTTCACGGGCGGATTTACTGGATCGCTTAAACCGCGAACTCAATGCTTATTTAAGTGAGTCGATTACTCTGCAGCTCAATCAAAAACAACTGCAAAGTATGACGGCAGCGCTGCGCACCACCCTTGATGAGCAAATGTTCTGGATACCCAGTAATAAACCTTTGGACTGGGACTGGATCAAAGCTGCACCAGATCGGCTTAAGTATCAGTTTACTTCGGTGCTTTGGGGGAATGAGACAAGTCTGGTTTGGCAGTCCTTGGTCAAGCGTATTTGGTGGTTTACACCGTTATTTGTCTTTATGTTTGTGATGCTCTGGAAGCGGCCAAAAATCATCCAAGCGTTGCGTGATTTGCATGCAGATATTGGTCACTTTCGCAAAGACAGTCAGATGCACACGCCACGGGCGCTGTTTTTAAATCTGCTGTTAGCCGCGCCAGGTGCGTTGGCGTTGGCCAGCTTTGGTTTGGCCTTATCGGTGGGTGGCCAAGGCAGCGTCTTAGAAATTGGCGATGCCTTGTTAGCTATGGCGCAGGTTTGGTTGGTATTTTATTGCATGTATCGAATTTTAGCGCCTAACGGAATGGCGATCATGCATTTTCGCTGGCCACGGGCGCAGGTGGCTTTTTTACAGCCCAAGATCCGTGCGCTGGGTTTAACGGCCTTATTACTGAGTGCAGTGGTGACTGTTGCCCAAGGGCAACCAGCGGCTTTAAGTGAAGATGTGGTCGGCATTATCTTATTGATGGGCTGCCTGTTGTCACTGACGTGGCTGATGGCACGTTTGGTTTTTCATCGTTATAGCTTTGAAAGCACCTCACTATTGCGCCGTTTAATTGGTTTGGTGGTGGTACTGCTGCCTTTCCTCTTTACTGTGGCTTTGGTTTCTGGCTATTACTACACCGCACTGAAACTCAGTGAGCGCCTAATCAATACGTTATCTTTGGTGCTGATTTGGATTTTGCTTGAGGCTATGGTTGTTCGCGGTTTGGCTTTAGCGGCACGCCGTTTAGCTTGGCAGCGCGCGCAAGATGCTCGACAGAATCAACCTAAAGATGGCGTGGAAGGTGAGGTTGCCACCGACGATATGGTGTTGGATATTTCACAGATCAATGACCAATCTCTGCGTTTAGCACGCTTGGTGTTATTGGGTGTGTTTGTCGTCAGTTTGTATTGGGTTTGGTCAGACTTATTGTCTTTATTTACATACTTAGACAATGTCACGCTGTATGAAAATATCAGCAGTGTGGGTGCTATCGTGCCCATTAGTCTGCGTGACGTGCTGGATGCTGGCGCTATTATTGTTATCGCCATTATGCTGGCGCGTAACTTACCGGGTTTGCTGGAGGTGTTGTTTTTATCTCGCCTCAAACTGGCGCAAGGCACAGCGTATGCGACCACAACTTTGCTGTCGTATACGATTTCTGCCACAGGTTTTGTTGCGACCTTATCGGTCTTAGGGGTGAGTTGGGATAAGCTGCAGTGGCTGGTCGCGGCATTATCTGTGGGTTTAGGTTTTGGCTTACAAGAAATATTCGCCAACTTTGTTTCCGGCTTAATTATCTTATTTGAGCGGCCTGTGCGCATTGGTGACGTGGTGACTATTGGCAATTTATCTGGCACGGTTAGCCGTATTCGCATTCGTGCCACCACCATTACTGACTTTGACCGCAAAGAAATAATTGTACCCAATAAGGTGTTTGTTACCGATCAGCTAGTGAACTGGTCGTTAAGTGATACGGTAACGCGTGTGGTAATTAAAATTGGTATTGCTTATGACGCCGATATGGATTTAGCGCGTAAGCTGATGATTCAAGCCATGCAAGAAAACCCACGGGTGATGCGTGATCCAGAGCCTTTAGTGTTATTTTTACAAGTGACACCGAGCATTTTTGAGCATGAGTTGCGTTACCATGTGAGTGAGCTGTCTGATCGCAACCCGTCGATTGATGAGGTACTGCAGCGCATTGTGTTAAGTTTCCGAGAGCACCACATTGATATGGCCTTTAACCAGTTGGATGTCACCCTGAAAAACCGTCAGGGTGATGAGCGACAGTTACTGCAGACCACGCGCAACCCGCTTACCACTAATCAAGCACCGTCAGTTTAATCACTGTGCCGTGCCGGAGTGCCTATCCCATGAAAAGCCTAGACACCCTCGAATTTGCTGGGCGTTTTGCGCGCTTAGGTGATGCATTTTCTGCCGCTGTTGAACCCACTGCTGTGGAGCAGGCGAAGATGGTGATTTGCAGCGCTGACGCTTTAGCGTTGCTGGATTTGCCGGCAGAAACCGCAAGTGATCCACGCTTATTGCAACTGGCCAGCGGTGCTTGGCATTGGCCAGAGGTGACGCCGCGGGCCATGGTTTATGCTGGGCACCAATTTGGCGGCTATACCCCGCGTTTAGGTGATGGTCGTGGACTGTTGCTGGCTGAGGTACTCAATAACGCTGGTGAGTATTGGGATGTGCATCTAAAAGGGGCAGGTCTGACGCCCTTTTCTCGCAGTGGCGATGGCCGCGCAGTATTGCGCAGTAGCATCCGTGAGTTTTTAGCCAGTGAGTATTTACACACGCTGGGTATTGCCACTTCGCGAGCACTCTGTGTGACTGACTCTGATACAACCGTGTGGCGTGAGCATCGAGAAACCGCAGCGATGTTAATTCGCTTGGCTCCCAGTCATATTCGTTTTGGGCATTTTGAGTATTTTTATTACAACAAACAGTACGCCGAGCTAGAACAGTTACACGAGCACGTGCTGAAGGACTTATACCCTGAGTGTTTAACTGCTGCTGAGCCACTGGCTGCATTGTTGCAAGCAGTGGTTAAACGTACGGCGCACACCATTGCGCAGTGGCAAGCTTATGGTTTTTGCCATGGTGTGCTCAACACTGACAATATGTCGATTTTAGGTTTGACCTTTGATTTTGGCCCCTATGCTTTTTTGGATGATTTTCAACAGGCGCATATTTGTAATCATTCTGATCACCATGGCCGTTATGCTTTTAATCAGCAGGTCAGTATCGGTTATTGGAATCTCACGGCTTTTGCCGAAACCCTAACCCGTTATGTCGCCATTGAGCGCTTACAAGAAATTCTTGATGGCTATGCTGACATACAGCAACAGGCTTATTTAACTGCCATGCGCGCCCGCTTAGGCTTGCTTGGTGCAGATGCAGGTGATGCGTTGTTGATTGACAAGCTCTTAGTACAGATGGATCACAGTGCTGTGGATTACACATTGTTCTTCCGCCGCTTAGGTGAGCAGCCTGCAGCTGCGGCGTTGGCCACGATGCGCTCTGAGTTTGCCAATCAAGCCGCTTTTGCTGAGTGGGTGGATGAGTTTTTGCTGCGCTGCAGTACAGACACCCGCAGTCAAGCACAGCGCCGCACCCAGATGCATGCAGTGAATCCACTGTATATGCTGCGCAACTATTTGATTCAGTTGGCCATTGATGAGGCAGAAGATGGCAATTACGGCTTGTTGCATAAACTGCATCAGGTGCTTAGCGATCCTTTTACTGAGCAGCCAGACTGTGAAAACTATGCCCAGCGTCCGCCGCAATGGGGTAAGCACCTGCCCATTAGTTGCTCATCGTAACCTAGCCAAGACTGCGTATAAGCAGCCCAAAGTCTGGATTGTTTACCGCAATACTTTGAGTGCTGAGGTGCAAGATGCCTGTCTGTTGTTATCGGTATAATTGCCGATTTTTGCCGTTTATTTGGGGATTTAAAGCCAAGTTGCATTGCACGGCTATTTTTACTGTGCGAAGGTAGGCGGTTGTGTAAGTGCGTGTGCGCTATTAATTGCAGGGTTTTCTGCCTGAAATTAACGGTAAATGCGTTTCAAGCTGACTACGATTGGCGCCTAAATTGAGCAAGCATGCAGGAGCTTTTGCTATGACCTCAGATAAAACGACCACAGATAAGTCGTCTCGAACCTCTACCGTGCTGATGCCGGTATTTATCCCAGCGGTACTGGTTATCGCACTGATGGTGATTGGCACCATGAGTAACCCAGATAGAGCTGGGGCTTTATTTTCCGATGTTTTAGCCTATGTCACCACCACCTTTGGTTGGTTCTACATGCTGGCTGTGGCAATTTTTTTAGTTTTTATTGTCTCAGTGGCGTTTAGTAGTTGGGGCAATATTAAGCTGGGGCCGGACCATGCTGAGCCTGAATATAGCTTCTTAGCTTGGTTCGCCATGCTCTTCTCCGCGGGCTACGGTATCGCTTTGCTGTTTTTCGGCGTCGCTGAGCCGGTCTTGCATTACGCATCACCGCCAACCGGTTCAGCATTAACCATTGATGCTGCTAAGCAAGCGATGCAAATATCCTTTTTCCACTGGGGTTTCCATATTTGGGCGATCTACGGTTTAGTGGGCTTAACCTTGGCGTATTTTGCGTTTCGCCATGGTTTACCGCTTTCCATGCGCTCGACTTTGTATCCCCTGATTGGGGAAAAAATCCACGGCCCCATTGGTCACACCGTAGATACCTTCGCCATCTTAGGCACCATGTTTGGGATTGCGACCTCTTTGGGCTTGTCCGTAGCACAGATTAACGCCGGCCTTAACTACTTGTGGCCCTCGATCCCGGTCAGTACCACTGTACAAATTATTGCCATTGTGGCGATTACTGGCTTGGCCACTTTGTCGGTGGTGGCCGGTATGGACAAAGGCGTAAAGCGTTTATCCATGCTCAACATTGCCTTGGCGGTATCGTTAATGGTCTTTGTTTTTGCGGTTGGGCCGACAATTTTTATTCTCAATACCTTTATGGAAAATACCGGTAGCTATTTGAGTAATATTGTTGAACGTACCTTCAGCCTGCAGGCGTACTCAGGCAGTGATTGGATTAGTAACTGGACGCTATTTATCTTCGGCTGGACTATCGCTTGGGCGCCTTTTGTTGGCTTATTTATTGCCAAAATCAGCCGTGGCCGGACTATCCGTCAGTTTGTGGTGGGTGTCATGCTGGTGCCGACTATCTTTACCTTCTTATGGTTCTCCGTGTTTGGCGATACAGCATTGCACCTGATTATGGTGGATGGTTACACCGAGTTGATTGAGCAAGTCCAGGCGGATCATGCGGTTGCTTTATTTAAGTTGCTGGAGCACTTACCGTTCAGTTCGTTTGTCTCGTTTATGACGGTATTGCTGATCATCACCTTCTTTGTTACTTCATCCGACTCAGGTTCCATAGTAATTGATTCACTGGCCTCCGGTGGTGTGCTGCATACGCCGGTTTGGCAGCGGATGTTCTGGGCCTCAATGGAAGGGGTAGTAGCCGCAGTATTGCTGTTGGCTGGCGGCTTAGGTGCGTTGCAAACCGCCAGTATCGTGAGCGCCTTACCCTTTGCAATTATTATGCTCATTGCTGTGGTGGGCATGTGGCGGGCCTTGATTATTGAGGGGCACCAAGAAGTGAGCTTGAGCCAGCATATGCAGTCCACACCGGGCGGCTATAAGTCGGGTCCTGGTTTTTGGAAGAAGCGCTTGGCTAACTTGGTGGATTTCCCTGACCGTGATGCAGTGGAAAGCTTTATCCGTACAACCTGTATCCATGGCATGGAAAAAGTGGAGCAGGAGCTGGAGGAAAAAGGCTGGGTTGCTGAGGTGAGTTTTGATGAGCAGAACTTGCGTGCTCAATTCCAAGTGTTTCAAGAGGGTAAGTTGGAGTTCGTTTATGAAGTGCGCTTGCGCTCCTATGCCATGCCTGACTTCACTTTCCCTGAGACCAGTGGCAATAACGATGATGAGCATTACTACCGTGCCGAGGTGTTTTTACGCCGTGGTGGTCAGGCTTATGATGTGTACGGTTACGATGAGCAAGATATTATTACTGATATTCTTGACCAGTTTGAAAAGTACCTGCACTTCTTGCATATCTCACCGGGCATCTTGCCATGGAAAATGGAAGAGCATGATGATGACTTGGTTGGGCAAGGTGAAATTGGTGATAAAGATGGACTGTCGCCAGCACCTGCTGCCGAGATATTAGGTAAGCCGCTATAAGCTTTGGGCTGAGCGCTAGGTTGGCTCAGCGTTGAGCTGGCAAGGGTGGTTGCATTGCACCCTTGCGCTGCTGAGTATGACAATGCAGTAATAAAAAGTGCAGCACTGATCGTCAGGACTGCCCTTTTTTATGCGTGGTGTTTTACCAGCTGAAAATTTCCCATGCGGGGATGCGCATTTCTGGTTTGTCAGCACGGATGAAGTTGCCATCACTGCCATCAGCCCGTACTAAAAAGTAAGGCTTGCCGACTTTGGGCGTGACTTTTACTGCATATAGAAAGCCATTCAAACGGTATTCCTCAACGGTTCTATCACCTTTTTGCACAATGGTGACATCGGGCTCGCCAGTTACTGGCTCTTCAGCAAAGCTCAGCAGTGGGCAGCTGATTAAAACACTGGCTAAGGTTAAGCGTTTTAAAGTAGTACGCATAGTCTTGATCCTTTTTGACAGAAGTGGCGTGGTAATGACTCTAGTCTAGCAAGAGCGCGGCAAGGGGTGTTAAGGAGATTGTAATTTGGGTAAATACTGAGTATCGATCAAGCGTC
Source organism: Denitrificimonas caeni (assembly GCF_027498055.1). Lineage (GTDB taxonomy): Bacteria > Pseudomonadota > Gammaproteobacteria > Pseudomonadales > Pseudomonadaceae > Denitrificimonas. Next base: position 292,162 of record NZ_CP114976.1, on the reverse strand, counting down.
ATTGCTCACACAGTGCAGTAAGTTGATTGGCTGTGTGCCTTAATTGGCGAGGCATTGTCACGCCGCTCCTTGTCATGCGAGCGGTAACCTTTGTTTAGAAAGCTACTGAGGTTTTGGTCTTAGGCGTTATAGGTTTTTTAGCGCTGAACGGTGCTGAGAGCGGTTTTTCTGTCGGGTAAAATTACCGCAGATTAATCAGGTATAGTGAATTGACCGTCCATTAGCAGTGCTTGCTCAAGGAGAATGCTATGACCCAGTTAGCCGCCAAACAATTATTAATCGTGGCCCATGCGCCATCGCCGAACTTGCAGCGTATGTTAGACGCCATTGTGCGTGGTGCGCAGCATGAAGATATTGAGCATGTCGAGGTGCGTGTGGTTAAGCCTCTAGAGGCAGGCGCTGATGAGGTGCTAGCTGCGGATGCAATTATTCTAATGACTCCAGAAAATCTGGCCTATATGAGTGGGGCGCTGAAGGATTTCTTTGATCGTACTTACTATCCGGTATTAGAAGAAAAGCAAGGTCTGGCTTGCGCCCTAGTGGTGCGTGCTGGCCATGATGGCACTGGTACTTTACGTGCACTTAAAACTATTTTGACTGGCTTGCGCTGGCAGCAAGTGCAAGAGCCGCTGCTGTGTAAAGGGGCTTGGGATGAGACTTTTATAGAGCAGTGCGAAGAGCTGGGTATGGGCATGGCCGCTGGTCTTGATGCCGGAATTTTTTAATACGCTGCAGCGGCTTGAGTCTTTGCTGTCGGGTGCTGCATCGTAAGTAACTTTTTAGCTTATCAATGGGCTTTGCCCGTCTGTGTGTCGCCCATCCATAGACGACACACAGGGCCATGCTGCGCAGCTGTTACAGGGTGATATACACCCCAGTTGGTTTGCCTTGGTTATCCAACTCCAGTACTTGCAAGCTGCCTTTTTTCTCAGGGCCCATACCCGGTGAGTTATACGGCATACCGGGCAGGGCAAGGCCTTTGATATCCGGCTGCTCGGCCAGTAATTTATCAATGGCGGCGACCGGCACGTGACCTTCCACCACATAGCCTGCAATTTCTACTGTATGGCAACTGGCGGCTTGGTCGGTGCCTAAGTGTTGCTTGACTTGATTGATGTTGGCGTGATCAATCATGTCCACCTTAAAACCGTTCTCTTCCAAGTAGTGGGCATACTCCACGCAGCAACCGCAGTTGGGGTCTTTATGTAAGGTGGCAGCCAAAGGTGCGGCAAATACTTGACTGGTCAATAAGCTCAATGCGCTGACAGCGATGGCGCGGCTGAATAAGTTTTTCATGCTGGTACTCCGAAATTAAAAAAAGGCTAAATTAATCAACTCGAAGTGCTCTTAGGTGGTTTCGTCAGCGGAGCGATTGCTCTGGAACTGAACAAAGACGGCAGCAAGCTGTGCTGTGCGACGCTTGGGCTTGGAAACATTAGCGGCTGACTGGCGCACAGTGCATACAAACAGCAGTGATACACAGTCCCAGCGCAATCCGTGTCACAGCTCACTGTGGTCTGCGAGTTGTCCCCATGCTGGCTGTGTATATCTGCCTGCATGGCGCTGGGTGCTGGAGTAGAAGAGTGATGTGCAAAAGCCGACTGCAGTGCGGCCAAAACTAAACATAGCGCCAAAAGCACTGCGTAGAGGTGCGCATAGCTCTGCTTTGAGCAATGCTGCATTTAAGCTTTACTCGCGAGTGCTGTGCTATCTGTTTGCGCTAAACCATCAAGGATGGAGCAGGCAGACTGGGCATCACCGTGGCACTGATTAACCAATTCCGCGAGCTGCTGGCGCATGCTTTGCAAATGCATAATGTCTTGATCCAGTTCGACCATATATTGCTGCGCTAAGGCTTTCACATCAGCACTTTGTCGGTCAGTATTCTGCCATAAATCCAGCAGAGTTTTAATCCGCTCTAAAGAAAAACCTAAATCACGCGCACGTTTAATAAAGCTCAACTGTTGCACGCAATTGTCATTGTAAAGACGGTAACCGGCACTGGTGCGTGGTGCTGGCGCTAATAAGCCGGTTTCTTCGTAGTAACGAATCATTTTCCGGCTAATGCCAGAGGCTGCTGCAGCCTCACCGATGTTCATCATTATATGGCCTCTAAAGGTGCTTTAAAGCTGCGCAAGCGCAAGGCGTTGGTCACCACAAATACGCTGGACAGAGCCATGGCAGTAGCGGCCAAAACCGGCGAGAGTAGGGTGCCATTAAAAGGATAGAGAATCCCAGCTGCCACTGGAATTAAAGCAATATTATACGCAAAGGCCCAGAACAAGTTTTGGCTGATATTGCGCAAGGTGGCTTTGGATAAGGCCAGCGCATTGATCACCCCGGTTAAGTGCCCTGACATCAGCACCACATCCGCGGCGTCGATAGCAATATCAGTACCTGTCCCAATGGCAATGCCTACTTCGGCGGCGGCCAGTGCTGGCGCATCATTAATGCCATCACCCACATAGGCCACTTTGCCGTATTGTTCTTGCAGTGCTTTGACTGCTTCAACTTTGGCTTCCGGCAGCACTTGCGCCACCACATGGTCAATGCCTAACTGCTTAGCAATGGCATTAGCAGTGTGTTGGTTGTCACCGGTAATCATGGCTACTTGTAGGCCTTGCTGGTGCAGATGGTCAATGGCAGCTTTACTGCTGGATTTAATCGGGTCACTGACTGCCATCATTACCGCAAGCTGACCATCAATGGCCGCATACATAGGGGACTTACCTTGTTCACCCAACTGTTGGGCTTGCGCGGAGAACTCAGCAACGCTACAGCCTAAACTGTCCATAAAACGGTCTGCACCAATCTGCACCAGCTTGCCATCCACTGTGGCTTGCACCCCCATGCCGGTAATGGACTGAAACTCACTGATGGCTGGAATCTGCAGTTCACGTTGTTCAGCGGCTTGCACGATAGCCAGTGCAATGGGGTGTTCAGATTGCTGTTCAACGGCGGCTACCACTGCGAGCACTGCATCTTCTTGCTGGCCGTCAGTCACCGTAAAGTCAGTTAGCTGAGGCTTTCCTTCGGTTAACGTACCGGTTTTATCCACCGCGATAACCTTAACGTCTTTTAACTCCTGTAAGGCTTGGCCTTGGCGGAACAAAATCCCCAGCTGCGCAGCCCGGCCGGTACCCACCATAATTGAGGTGGGGGTGGCCAGGCCCATGGCGCACGGACAGGCGATAATTAACACTGCTACGGCATTGACCAACGCCAAGCTAATGGCAGGTGCTGGCGCGAAAATCATCCACATAATAAAGGTCAGCAGGGCGGCAACCATCACCGCTGGGACAAACCATAAGGTAATGCGATCAACCAAGCCTTGAATCGGTAATTTGCTGCCTTGGGCTTGCTCCACCAAACGAATAATATGCGCCAGTACGGTATTGGCACCCACTTGTTCAACTTGCACTTGCAAGCTACCGGCTTGGTTGACCGTACCGCCAATCACCTTGGCCTCGGTGGTTTTTTCCACCGGTACAGGTTCGCCGGTGAGCATCGACTCATCAACAAAGCTGTTACCGGAAACCACCATGCCATCCAGAGCAATGCGTTCACCGGGGCGGATTTCTAAGATTTCACCAGGGCGGATTTCTGCCACCGGCTTATCAATACTTTTGCCATCCACCAGCACCCGCGCTTCACGGGGCTGCAAGTTAATTAAGCGTTTAATCGCATCCGAGGCATTGCCTTTGGCGCGGGCTTCTAAATAACGGCCGAGCAATATCAGCGCAATAATCACCGCCGAGGCTTCAAAGTAGACGTTAACTGTTTGTGCTGGGAGGATTTGCGGTACAAAGGTGGCAATCATCGAGTAGCCAAAAGCCGCCAGCGTACCCAGTGCTACCAGTGAGTTCATATCAGGAGCCAAGCGGCGTAAACCGTGCCAGCCCATAATCAAAATTTCGCGGCCGGGGCCAAATAGCACCAGCGCGGCCAAAATCGCTTGCACATACCACAGGTGCTGGGTGTTAAAGGTGCGTTGTAAAAAATCATGAAACGGCGGGATAAAATGCGCGCCCATTTCTAAAATAAACAGCGGTGTGGCAAATAAGAAGGCGTACTTCAGTTGCTTTTTCAGTTTGCTCTGTTCAGCTTCTTGGCGGGTATTGAGGTCATCGGCTTTACGCTGATTGTCTGCCAGCACTTGGGCTGGGTAGTTGTGCTCGGTGAGCCACTGACTGATCAGCTCTGGGTCTTCACCGGCCAGTAGTTGTACATGGGCTTGCTTGGTGGACAGATTGACTTGGTAACTGATGGCAATGGGGCTTTGCGCGAGGGCTTTTTCAATACGCGCCACACAGGAGCCACAGTTCATGCCGCTAACGGCGAAATCAAAACCATGTAGGGGAACTTGGTAGCCGCTGGCTTCCACTGCTGCAACTAAGTCTGTTAACGCCACCGGCTGGTTGAGATGCACAATGGCTTCATTGGTGACTAAATTGATCACTGCTTGCTCAACACCGGGCACTTTTAACAGCCCACGCTCAACACGTCCGGCACATCCAGCACAGGTCATGCCTCGTACAGGAATTTGTAGAGTCTGTAAGGTCGCCATAATCATCACCCACCGCTATTTAAGTACAGTTTGTACGATAAAGCTTACCACGAGGTGAAGGTCAAGGTGTGGCTGGTAGAGTTTTTGCAGGTCGACCTTTGCAGGCCGACCAGGGTATTTTGCAGTGGTTATTACCGCTTATAAATAGCCGACCTAGGGTTTATTTTGTCAGCTTTCTCAGCGGGCATATCTTCGTAGCCGGTGATCATCGGTTTGATCATGCTAAAGATGGTTTTACCGAGGGTGGTCATATATACGTGGGCAATAATAAAAATCAGCATGGCGAAAGCTGCAGCAGTATGGACTAAAGCCACCTCTTCAAGATTGATTGGCCAGCCTAAGTTTGCCCAGTCACTGTAGAACAGGTAGAGCAAGCCGGAGATCCAAATTGCCGGAGAAATAATCAACTTAAAGCCTAGGTAAGCTAAGCGTTGCAGCGGGTTATGCTTGGCTTGGGTGGTCGCGCGATAGGGGTGCTCAGCACCGGTAAAGGTGCCAACTAAGTAGTAATGCACCACCGCGCCGAGCTTATCAGTGGTGGGAATATACTGTTTCCATTCGCCGGTGGTGAGGTGCCAGAAAATGGCTAGCACCCATAAACCCATCAAGGCGTAAGCGGCATATTCATGCAGTTGCGCTGCTTTACCAAAGCCCAGCACATGGTAACTGCCGTGAATTTCAAAGCCGGTGAACATTAAAAAGAAAATTAATGCTGCTTGGCTCCAGTGCCAGAAACGTTCAAAGCGTTTAAAAATCATAGTCCGTTTCATTGATTTTTTCTCCTATGGCTAGCGATGATGCGACCGGCAGCGTGGGCCAAAACACCCAGCAGGGTTAACAGAACAATCGCCCAACCAGTACGGTCCAGCCAAATATTGCGATCGCGGCCTGGCATATAGAAATCAGTTAAGGCCGCTAAACGACCGTCACGGGCATGGCAGGAGCCACAGGCCAAAGCATCTGCAGCTGGCGCGACCATATGGGCAATTGGCCAATGCATGCGGGTTTCAACAAAATCGAACTCACCGCTGTATTCTTGCCCAGCATAATCAGTACCCGCCTGTAGTGATTTAGCCCAGTCAAAGTTAGTCCACAGCGCGGTATCATCATCGGGACTGTAGACATGGTTGACTAGCAAATGCTTGTGCACTGTATCGTAGGGCTGCTTACCTGCCATGATTTTAAATGGCCAGATGCGCGAATCAGGGTTGGCGTGACTGCCATTAATTTGGTTTAGATCCAATGGTGCTTGGGTTGCATCAATCTGCTCTTCACGCAACACATAGCGGCTAACACCATCAAACCAACGGTATTCAGGTACAACGTTTTCACCGTGGCGGAAAGTCCCTTTGGTGCTCAAGTAAGCCAAATTACCATCTTCATCACGGATAGTTTGCGGCTTACCATCCTTGTCCAGTTGTCCAGCCGTGGACCAGTCCCACCAAGTTTTAGTGGCAACGCCACCACGGGCAAATTCAGGAATATGGCAGGTTTGACAGGCCACTTGCGCGACGTGTTGATTTAACTTGGGTTTAGCGTGCGGCGCGGAGCCATGACAAGACTCACAAGACGCGCGGGTGTTGTCAGTATGGCTGGGTACATCAACCCCCATAGTGTCGCGGGCATTGGTTAAGTAACGGCTGCCGGTAACGCTGTGCGCCGAGGTGGTATGGCAATCGGCACAGGCAAAATTGGCCCCGTCTTTGGACATATGCACATCAAGGCTGCGCGGTGCAGTGAGTAAAGATGAGTCTAAGTCGCCGTGTTTTACACCATCACCACCGCCACCGTAAAAGTGGCAGCTGCCGCAGTTTTGACTGCTGGTGGCACCGATGCTCTTAGCAATATGCGACAGGTCGGTTTTGCGGGTGATGGATTTATCAACTGGATCGACATACTCATAAATAGGGTGGCCGGCACCGGTGGGCGATTTTTTATAGCCGCCGGTGGTGTCATGACAGATGAGACAGTCTACTGCAGTTTCACTGGTCGGAGCGGGCTGGCGCATATCATCCCAGCCATAACCAGTATGGCAGCTGGTGCAGAAAGGCTCGTTAGAAGCTACAGTGCCACAAAAGCTATTGATAACATGGCGTTTACCAAGCATCTGCCCAGTTTCTGGATGTGGGTATTCTAGCGTCCAGTGGGTGGTTTTTTGCAGCTGCTTAGATGCCTCGGTGTGGCAGCTCAAGCAAGCTGCGGTGACTTCCGGGCCAGACTGAAAAGGCCCTTGCAAAGCTTTAAATTGACTGTGATCGGCGGTCGAAGGCGATGTGCGCTCCACTGCCATAACTGACATCGATGTCAGCATCAGCACCATGATCGCAGTGACCATTTGCCGCAGTGTTTGAGGTGTAAATTGCATCCCCATAGAGCCTCCCTTGACCCATTGGTCGATCAAACTGTCCTACTTAGCGCGCCGTTCTAGCTTGTATTAGACAAGAGAACGGCGCTACCTAAGCATAGCTTGGGGCCTGTCGGGCCGTGCAGTCTATGCTGGCAAACACCTCGTGGGCTGCTTACTAAGGTTCGGATAAAAATATTACTGAACTTAATATATCATGATATATAGTTATAAAGCTTCTTGTTTAAGCCCGTTTTTCATTAACTAGGACTGTCTTGGCTGAGGCTGTAGATTGTTGGGCAAGGAGTTGATTAAGTTATTGGCTGAATAGGGCTGTTATTACAGCGCAATTAATGCGCACTATTATTGTTCACAGCACAAGGGTGTTTCGTCAGGAGTAAAATCATGTCTGAATCGTTATTAACAGATCCAAACGTTGCGCAACTGGCCGATGTAGAACCAGAGCAGGCGGTGGTTATTATTACCAGTGGCGCATTGCAAACTCAGGGTATGGCTGTGGTGCTGTCCCGTGCGATGCAGGAGCAAGGAGTGCAATTGAGCATCTTGCTGTGTGATAGCGCCGCTGAGTTAGCCGTTGCGAGTTATCAAAGTGCTGAGGCTTTAGCACCAAAAGGCATGAAGCCTGAAGGCGTGTTGCAGCAGATTATTGCAGCTGGCGCTTACGTGGCTGTGTGTGCGCTGTACCTGCCGAACAGCAAGTATCAAGAAGAGGATTTGCGCGAGGGAGTTAGCGTTGCGCAGCCGGCACAGATGGCGCAGTTGCTGCGCGATCCTAAGCGTAAGGTCTTTACTTTTTAACTTGTTTTAGCTTTGTTAGGCAGGAATAAATAGCAGTGTTCTTGCGCCTGCTGCTTGTGACGCGCGTGACAGTCCAATGGTCATTGCTGTTGATATAAGCTGACTTGGCGAAACTCTTCTGGTTCAGCCAAGTCAGGCAGTGTTTCTGCGTACAGAGTTTGGCTTTTGCTAAACAGCGGGTGCTGAAAATTACGCTGCCTAGAGTCGGCAATAATAGTGTGCTGAGCGAAATCAGGAAAACGTTCGAGCAAAGGTAAGTTAGCCGCGTCGTAGAGTACATCTGCGGCAAACAGCACATCGTAGCCAGCCGACTCGCTAAATAAGTCATTGCTGTAACTCAGTTCTAGTCGATTCAAAGCAGCATTGGCACGACAGGCTTGTAGCGCAATAGGGTCAAGATCACAGGCCACAGCAGTCTTAGCGCCGGCCAGTTTTGCCGCTAAGGCGACAATGCCGCTACCTGCCCCTACATCAATTATCCGTTTGTCCGCTACTTGCTCTGGGTGGTTCAAAATCCACTGCGCTAAAGCCAAGCCACTGGCCCAGCAAAAACACCAGTAGGGCGGTTCATCGAGCAGGCGTTGAGTTTCTGCTGGGCTAAAGGGACGCTGCATGGTGCTGGGGTCAATGAGCCACAACTGCAGAGGTAAATCTGGCAGCGCACTGGCAATTAATTGTGCATCAGTAACGCGGCTTTGTAAGGCACTGTTGAGTTGCTTAATCAGAGGGTTTGGCACTGTAAAGTCCGCGGTTACCAAGGGTTCTGTTATTTTAACGCTAAACAACATTGTTGCCAGCGCCGAACAAAGATAAAGTCAGCCTAGAGAGACTGCGGCAATGAACTATTTTGCTGTTTTAGACCTAAACTAAGAGTGGAGATAACCGTGCAAGACTCTGCTATTAGCGAGTATAGCTCGTCAATCATAAGCGACAGTTCGGGTTATGCTTGATCGCCCAAGGAGAGATTATGTTGAATAGCACATCACTAAAGTTATCTGCTGTAGCTTTAGGCTTAATGTTTTTAGTGGGCTGTCAGGGGCAGAGCACTAAACCAACAGCTGTGGGCGCTAACGCTCAAGAAAACACGACCGCGTCTGCTGAGCGCGCACCAACACGTGCCGAACAGCATGCTGAAGACATCATGATTACTGTGCATTTAGCACAGCTAAAGGCTGGGCCAGAATTATTGGTGGTGGATTTAGGCGAAGATAAAAAACTCTATGCTTTACCCCACCCAGTGCTCAATCGTGCCGACATGGAGGGCGTGACTGCGGTGACTTCTCAGGAAGGTGAAACTTTTCTTGTGTTTGACATGACTGAACAAGGCAGTAAAAAGCTGGCTGAAATCACTGGCAAAGCTCAGGGGCATTTCTTCTTGTTCGGCGCCGCTGGACAGATGATCGGGATCTCCGGTATCAGCGAGCCAATGACGGATGGCAAACTGGTTATGGCGACCCAAGATCAAAAGCACACTGAGCAGATTTTGCAGTTGTTACGTTAAGTTGATAACAAATGTGTACGCTAAGCATGACATTGATAAGGCTATTGCATGACGAAAGCACATTGAATGCCTGGGTAATTTTGCAGGCTCTTGCAGATAGCTCTTGTCACGTTTAGCGGGCATTGTCATTAGGGTGGTGTGTTGGTAAATGCTTCTAGCAGATAATCAAGCATGACGCGCACCTTAGCCGGTGGCCGCCGATCTGCAGGGTAAAGCAGGTGAATACCCCCTAGTTCGACCAGCGGTTTGTCGAGTTCTAGAACCACCAGCTGTCCCTGCGCCACTGCCTCGGCCACAATGAAATGCGGCTGATAGATAATACCTTGGCCGGCTACCGCTGCGGCGAGCAGCGCATCGCCATTATTGGCGACTAGGTCTCCAGTGATCGGCACGCGTAACTCGCCCTGACTGCCGAATGCCCAGTGTTGACTGTCCTGCTTGGCTGACAGGGTATAACTCAGACAATTGTGCTGGGCTAGATCGCCAACCTGACGTGGCACACCGCGCTGCTCCAGATAATCCGCAGACGCGCACACCAACATTTTACAGTCGCCCAGCCGTCGACTTTGCAGCGGGCTATCCACCAGATGACCAATACGGACGGCTAAGTCCCAACCACCAGCGAGCAGATCCAGTTGAGCATCGCTCAACCCCAGCTCAACCTTCACCTCGGGATGTCGATGGCTGAATTCTGCGATCAGTGGTGCAATGAAACGGGTGCCGAAAGACAGCGGCACATTCATCCGTAATAGGCCAGTGGCTTTGATCCGTTGCGAGGCTACTGCGGCTTCGGCTTCATCAATCTCCGGCAAAATACGCTGACAGGCTTCCAGATAATTGCTGCCTGCTTCGGTCAGGCTTAGGCGCCTGGTGGTGCGATGCAGCAGCTTCACCCCTAATCGGGCTTCCAGAGCATTCACATGCTTGGTCGCCATCGCCGGTGACATGCCCAAGTGACGGGCTGCAGCGGAGAGGCTGCCAGCGCCGGCCGCACGAACAAATACCCGCATACTGGTTATACGATCCATTCAGATCACCCTAGATTACCTACTATTAGTATGAAGTATTGGTTCATTTTAACGGGTTCTCACCGTTATAGGTGAAACCTATACTGCTGATTATGCACACAATTTACGTAGAGAAATGACCACATGAATATTGATCTTTCCGGTAAAACAGTCATCGTGACCGGTGCTACTGGCGGTATTGGCTTGGCGATTGCCATTGAGCTAGCCAAGGCGGGCGCACAGGTAACGGTGGTTGGACGTGATCAGCGACAACATACGCGGCTACAGTGACAGCCGCTTCTCTGCCATTTGGGATGAATTTGATCAATGGTTGACTGCTGTGGTGATAAGCTCAGCACAGACATGTGAGCCGTTGTTGAGTCACTGGCAGCAGGCTCCTCAAGCTCGTCAGTGCCATCCGCTGAGGACTGAAGAGCATCTGATTCCGCATATGGTCGCTGCGGAGGCCGGTTACCAAGCCGAAGGACAGAAAATCTTTTCAGCACAAGTCATGAAAACCACTATTTCAGCCTTTCGCTTCGGCTGATAGCCAGAGTTATCGGAGATACAAAATATGACGAATAAACAATCCCCAACCCAGATATCTATTGCTGCAATCCACACGCTACATCCGCAGCGATTGATGACACGCTTGTGCAAACACTGGGGACATAAGTTTGCGGTTGAGCTGGCTGAGCAACACTGCAGTATTGAGCTGCCACTGGGTCTCTGCCACATGCGTTGTACAGACATACTGCAGGTGCAATTGCACAGTGATGCCGAACACATCTCGCAGTTGCAACAGGTCGTCGCCGATCATCTGCGCCGTATGGCCAGCATGGAGGAGCTGGTTATTGATTGGCAGCAAGCGTAATAAAACCAATAGATAGAGTGATAGGAGCAGAACATGCATGATTCAAAAGAGCGTTACGGTAGTATTACCCGGGTTTTTCACTGGGGTATGGCGCTGCTGATTATCTGGCAGTTTATGAAGTTTTTCGATCGCATTAATGATGGTGAGCATTGGCTTGGTGAGACTATTGTGCCTTGGCATGTCTCTATTGGCTCGCTGTTATTGGTGCTGATTGTGCTACGTTTGATCTGGGCCGCTACGCAAAAAAATAATCGCCCAGAGCAGGAGCCCAGTACCGCGTTTTTAGTCAAAGCGGGTCACGGATTGCTCTACCTCGGTATGCTTCTGCTGCCGATTACCGGCTTGATGATCATGATCGGTAATGGTTATGGCTGGAACCCCTTTGGGCTAGGTCTGATTGCTCGCGGTAGTACTGAAATAGGCTGGTTGGCCACCCTTGGCAGTGCGCACTCGCTGATCGCTTGGTCGCTGCTTATTCTGGTGTTAGGTCATGCGGGTATTGCTCTGTTGCATCACTTTGTGAAAAAGGATGGTGTGCTGAGGCGTATGCTGTAACGCCGTGCTGCACTGGGCGCTGGCACTGAAAAAGTGACCAGCGCATGGACTATTACTCACCTAAAATAAAAAACTCCAGCAGAAAAGGCAGATAAACGCCCTTTACTGCTTAATTTAATATTGATTATCGATTGCCCAATCATAGTGCAGCCTGCCATAGCGCCCATTAATCTTGCGTCAATGTTGGCGATACCTTGATCTTTACACACACAGCTTTTATCACGGTCAGTTTCTGTTAAATCATCCGCAATCGTTGCTGTCATCACCGATGCCTATGCCGGTCAACTGCTCATATTGACTAAAGAGCCAGTAATAAAGCTCAGATGAATTGGTCATGGGTTTTGTAGTCGGCACTTTCATTATTGACACCCCATTCTTGGTATGCAATTATTTTAATATGTTAAATTCTTAATGTATTGCACCTGCGGGGTATTTCAGTGGATTTGATTCAGTTCTTAAAATGCCTTTCAGACCTTAATAGGCTCACCTGCCTTGGCTTGATCCAAAGAGCGGGGGAGGCGTGTGTGTGTGAGATCCAGGTTGCACTAAATCAAGAGCAACCAAAGGTGTCGCAATATTTAGCGCAATTACGCAAGTGTGGAATTTTGCAAAGTGAGCGACGCGGAAAGTGGGTGTATTACCGCTTTTCTGCTGACTTGCCGAATTGGGCACTCAAGGTCATCACTTGCTCAATTGAAAATAATCCAGCGCTATTTGCCGATGCAATAGCTCTGTTTGACAGTATTCATAGCCGCAATGCTTGCGATAACGAGAGCAATAACAATGCAGACAAATAATCAGTTAGAAAACCTTATTACTGAGCAGATTAGCGTGCCTCACCAGGAACATTTTTCTAACCTAGACTCTAGTCATCCACCGCGTATTTTGCTGTTATACGGCTCATTGCGTCAGCGTTCACTCAGTCGTTTGGTTGTTGAAGAAAGCGCAAGATTGCTCAAACACATGGGCGCCGAGGTGCGTATTTTTAATCCTGAAGGTTTACCGCAGCCTGACACTGCAGATGAATCGCATCCAAAGGTGCAAGAATTACGTGATTTAATGGTGTGGTCGGAAGGTCAAGTCTGGTGCTCACCGGAACGGCATGGTGCGATGACAGGCATTTTCAAAAGCCAAATCGACTGGATACCACTTAGCCTCGGTGCTGTGCGCCCCACACAAGGGAAAACCTTAGCTGTTATGCAGGTGTGTGGCGGTTCTCAATCTTTTAATGTGGTCAATCAGCTCCGTGTATTGGGTCGCTGGATGCGGATGTTTACCATCCCAAATCAATCCTCGGTTGCCAAAGCCTATCTTGAGTTCGATGAAAATAATCGTATGAAACCCTCGCCTTACTACAACCGCATTGTTGATGTTATGGAGGAGCTGGTGAAGTTCACTTTGCTATTGCGCAACAATGCACCTTACCTGACTGATCGTTATTCAGAACGTGTAGAGAGTGCAGAAGAGCTCAGTCAACGCGTCAATCAGCGCTCAATATAAGGATGCTTTGATGACAACAACTCAATCAGGAAATGCTCCCAGCGCCTCTGAAGGCATGGGCTTATTTGGTCGCTACCTAACGCTTTGGGTGGCTTTAGCCATTGTTGCGGGGGTGTTGCTAGGTCAGTTTGCGCCTGTGATTCCTCAAACCTTATCGCGCTTTGAGTATGCTCAAGTATCCATACCAGTGGCTGTACTGATTTGGGCAATGATTTTCCCAATGATGTTACAAGTCGACTTTAGCTCGATTAAAAATGTAGGCAAGCAACCCAAAGGATTGGTGATTACCACGAGCGTAAACTGGCTGATCAAACCTTTTACGATGTTTGCAGTCGCTTGGTTTTTCTTTATGGTGGTTTTCAAGCCATTGCTGCCGGCCGCCACTGCTAACGAATACTTAGCCGGGGCAATCTTATTAGGGGCAGCACCCTGCACGGCGATGGTGTTTGTGTGGAGCTATTTAACCCGTGGTGATGCGGCCTACACTTTAGTACAGGTCGCTGTAAATGACTTGATTATGCTGGTTGCCTTTGCCCCTATTGTGGTTTTACTACTGGGTATCTCTAACATTCAAGTGCCATGGGATACAGTGTTGTTGTCGGTGCTGCTGTATATCGTTATCCCCCTAGCAGCGGGTTATTGGGTGCGCAACAGGGTTATCACGCGCCGAGGGCTGGCGTGGTTTAACGATGTGTTCCTGAAGCGGGTCGCTTCGATTACACCTGTTGGATTGATCGTAACTTTAGTGCTGTTATTTGCGTTTCAAGGCGATGTGATCATTGCTAATCCGCTGCATATTGTACTGATTGCAATCCCGCTGATTCTCCAAACAGTATTAGTGTTTGCTATTGCTTACGGTTGGGCCAAAGCATGGCGTGTGCCCCACACAATCGCAGCGCCTGCCGGTATGATTGCGGCCAGTAACTTTTTTGAGTTAGCGGTGGCGGTTGCTATTGCTCTATTTGGTCTGCAATCGGGAGCGGCATTAGCCACTGTCGTTGGGGTGTTAGTTGAGGTTCCTTTAATGCTCGCGCTGGTGCGTTTTGCCAATAAAACGCGTCACCATTTTCCAGCTTCTGCCGTAGCAGAGCAAGCCTCTTAAAGGACACATTATGCTGGTTATTTATCACAATCCCGAATGCGGCACTTCACGTAATGCACTTAAAATTATCCAGGACGCTGGCTACTCACCGATAGTCATTGAGTACCTAAAAGACGGCTGGACAGGCGCGCAGTTACTTGGGTTATTTGCGGCCGCCAATTTAACCCCTAAACAAGCACTGCGAACCACTAAATCACCTGCCGCCGAGCTGGGATTGCTGGCCGATACTGTCTCTGATCAGGAGATTCTTGAGGCGATGATACAGCACCCCATATTGGTCAATCGCCCGATTGTTTGCAGCCCTCAAGGTGTAAAGCTTTGTCGACCCAGCGAAGTGGTGCTCGATTTGCTTGAGAGCTGGCCAAAGGGCTCTTACTACAAAGAAGATGGTGAGCAAATACTCAATATAGACGGCACACGTACCAGCCCAGTCCCATAGTTTAAGGTTCAATCAGATGAACACACTTATTTTTTAGGAAGTGTTCGACAAAGTACCCCGCCAGCCCCCGCTCGGCTTGGTAAGCGTGTGGCTTTATCCTGTAAGCAACATATTGAGTGTCAACTGGCAACGCTTCAAGTTGAAGTAATTGACCCTTTTGATTTTGAATGAGCGAGAGTTGCGAATTTTTTATTAAAAAATAGTAGCCCCCTATGAGGTTGTGGCAAGCCCATACCGACTTTATTGTCATGCCACACATCAAAGCCTACCTTGTGACCGGCTTATTCAACGGTGACGCTTTTGGCCAGGTTTCTTGGCTGATCAACGTCTGTACCTTTCAATACCGCCACATAGTACGACAGCAATTGCAGCGGAATGGTGTAGAGAATCGGTGCCAGTACGGGATGGATGCTCGGCATGTTCACCACTTGGGTTTGCTCATCTTCACTCAAATGCGCTTCACGATCAGCAAACACTAACAGCTGACCACCACGGGCGCTGACTTCTTGCAGATTGGATTTGAGCTTTTCCAGTAGCGCGTTGTTGGGCGCAACCGTGACCACGGGCATATCGCTGTCAACCAGTGCCAATGGGCCGTGTTTGAGCTCGCCAGCTGGGTAGGCTTCAGCGTGAATATAGGAAATCTCTTTGAGCTTCAGCGCGCCTTCTAAGGCCACTGGGAATTGCTCACCACGGCCTAAAAACAGCGCATGGTTTTTCTCGGCAAAGAGCTGAGCTTTGGCTTCAATCGTCGCGCTGATGGCGAGGGCGTCATTGAGCTTGGCCGATAGCGTGCGCAGGGCATCCACAATCTCGCGCTCTTGCGCTGGCGCCAGTGTGTGCCGTGCACGACCGATGGCTAAGGTGAGGAGCAATAAGCCGACCAATTGCGTGCTGAAGGCTTTGGTCGAGGCCACGCCAATCTCAGGGCCGGCGCGGGTTAGCAGGGCCAAATCAGATTCGCGTACCAATGAACTGGTGCCGACGTTACAAATGGTCAAACTGGCCAAGTAGGCGTTGTCTTGACGGTGACGTAAGGCGGCGAGGGTGTCAGCGGTTTCGCCGGACTGGGAAATGGTGACGAACAAAGTGTCGGGCTGCACCGCGACATGGCGGTAACGGAACTCACTGGCGACTTCGACTTGGCACGGGGTGTTGGTCAGGCCTTCTAACCAATAACGCGCGACCATGCCAGCGTGATAGCTGGTGCCGCAGGCGACAATCTGGATTTTTTTTACTTTAGCAAACAGCGTGCTGGCGTCGGGGCCAAAGGCTGCGGGTAAGACATGATCAGCGGCTAAGCGGTCTTCTAAAGTGCGTTGCACGGCTTGCGGCTGTTCGTAGATTTCTTTGAGCATAAAGTGGCGGTAGCTGCCTTTCTCAGCGCTTTCCGCTTGGTCAAGATACTGCACTGCATCGCGCTGGACTGGTTTGTTTTGCTCATCCCAAATCTGCAATTTGTCACGCTCAATCACGGCAATATCACCTTCTTCAAGGTAGATAAAACGGTCGGTAACTTGCCGCAAGGCCAGCGGATCAGAGGCCAAAAAGTTCTCGCCAATGCCTAAACCAATCACCAGTGGACTGCCGCTGCGGGCGGCGAAAATGCGATCAGGTTGCTTGGCGCTGATTAATGCCAGGCCATAGGCACCGTGTAATTGAGTGACGGCAATGCGCAAAGCATCGAGTAAATCATGCTGGGTTTTTTGCAAATGATGCAGCAGGTGGACGATGGTTTCGGTGTCAGTCTGTGAAGTGAAAACATAACCCTGTGCTTGCAGCTCGCTGCGTAGTTCTTGATAGTTTTCAATGATGCCGTTGTGTACGACTGCCAACTCTGTGCTGGAGAAATGCGGGTGGGCATTGGCTTCGCTGGGTACACCGTGGGTGGCCCAACGGGTATGTGCGATGCCGATTTGGCCGTTGAGTGGTTCGGTTTGTAAGGCTTGTGCAAGTTCTGCAACTTTACCGGTGCGGCGCACGCGCTGCAGTTGCTGTTGTTGTGTGTAAACCGCTATACCTGCGCTGTCATAGCCGCGGTACTCAAGGCGCTTGAGGCCTTCCAGTAAAATTGCGCTGACGTTGCGTTCAGCGATGGCGCCAACAATGCCGCACATAAAAACCTCCGTTGACTGACTGAGCTTATGCCTCTGTAAGTCGATTATTGATGGTCGACGCAGTGCCATATTTTTGCACAGGTTTAGGGTGTTTGTAATATTTTTGTTGAGCCAGGTGCGATGAAATATAAGCTGGCCTTTTAAGCTCGACTATGTGTTTTGCTAGGGGGGAGTTGTCGAGCATAGATGCTTGATTCTACGGAGGAAGTCGCGGCGGGAGGGGCGCCGCGACTGACTTGGGTTTTACAGGTTTTTATGGGTGATGCGCCCATTTAATAAGGTGTAGCGTACCGCTCCCGGCAGCACATGCCCCATAAATGGGCAGTTTGTGCCTTTGGAGAACCAGTTCTCGCCCACTACTGTTTGTCCTTGTGGATCAAACAGCACGATATCAGCTGCGGCACCCACCGATAGGCGTCCAGCTTTGAGCTTCAATGCAGCTGCTGGGCCTGTGGTTAAGCGCTCTAAGGCCGTGGGTAGGTCGAACACCCCTTCTTCCACCAAGCTCATCGCCAATGGCAGCAATAATTCAATGCTACTGATCCCGGGTTCGGTTGCGGCAAACGGATCTAGCTTAGCATCAGCCTCATGGGGCTGGTGGTGACTGGCAATAGCACTGATTACTCCGCTCTTCACTGCTTCACGCAAGCCTTCACGGTCAGCTAATGAGCGCAATGGTGGTAATACGTGATAGAAGCTGGAGAAATCCATTAAGGCATCTTCAGTTAAAATCAGTTGATACATGGCCACATCCGCAGTGACCTTAAGGCCACGTGCTTGCGCTTTAGCAATCAGACGGGCACCGCGTGCGGTGGTGATTTGGCTAAAGTGGGCGCGTACTCCAGTTTGCTCAACTAAGAGCAGGTCACGGGATAAAGCGACGGTTTCAGCAGTTTCAGGAATACCTGCTAAACCACGGAAGGTGGCCACTGGGCCTTCATGGGCGATGCCGCCTTCGGCCAGATCGGCATCTTGCGGATGAAAAATGATCGTCAGTTCAAAAGTGGCAGCATATTCCAAAGCGCGGCGCAGCACACGGTTGCTGGCAAAAGGTGTTAAACCATTACTGAACGCGACACAGCCAGCCTTACGCAGGGTGAATAGCTCTGCCAGTTGCTCGCCTGCTAAACCTTGGCTAAAAGCACCCAACGGGAAGACTTTCGCCGAGCCTTCATCCCGTGCTTTGTCGAGAATCAGATCAACCACCGCCGGTGTATCTAAAATCGGTTTAGTGTGTGGCGTACAGCACAGGCTCGTCACGCCACCAGCGGCAGCGGCACGGGTTTCTGAGGCGATGCTGCCTTTACGGCCGTAGCCAGGCTCGCGCAAGGAGGCAGAAATATCCACCAAGCCCGGCGCGGCAATTAAACCATTGCCATCAATCATCTGCTCGGCGACGAAACCACGGGGCATATCACCAATGGCAACAATTTTGCCGTCATCAATAAAAATATCAGCCTGTTGATCCATTTTGCTGGCAGGATCAATTAAACGTGCACCGTTAATCTGTATGCGCATTAGAGTGACTCCTGCTTTTCGGCATCCAATTGGCGTTGTTCATTTTGTCCGCTCATGGTCATCGACAATACCGCCATGCGCACGGCAATACCGTAAGTAACTTGGTTGAGGATCATCGAGCGCGGGCAGTCAGCCACCAGAGAGTCAATCTCAACCCCGCGGTTGATTGGACCTGGGTGCAAGACAATGGCATCTGGGTGCGCTAAAGCTAAACGCTGTTCGCTTAAACCATATAAACGGTAAAACTCGCCCTCACTGGGCAAGAGGCCGCCTTGCATACGCTCACGCTGTAAACGCAGCATAATGATGACGTCAACATCTTTTAAGCCTTCATTGACGTCGGTATAAACGTTAACGCCGTATTGCTCAAGACCTACTGGCAGCAAGGTTTTTGGTGCGATCACGCGAATATCTGGGCAGCCCAGGGTCTTTAGCGCAAGCATGTTGGAGCGTGCCACACGGGAGTGCAGAATATCGCCAACAATGGCCACTTTAAGGTTTTCAAAGTCACCTTTATGGCGGCGAATGGTCAGCATATCCAGCATGCCTTGGGTGGGGTGTGAATGGCGGCCATCCCCGCCGTTAATGATCGCCACATTCGGGCTCACATGCTCAGCAATAAAGTGCGTTGCCCCGGAGTCGGCATGGCGCACTACAAACATATCAGCGGCCATGGCCTCAAGAGTGCGCAGGGTATCAGTGAGGGTTTCACCTTTGCTGGTGGAAGAGGTGGATACGTTGAGGGTAATTACGTCAGCAGACAGACGTTTAGCCGCTAATTCAAAGGTAGTACGGGTGCGGGTGGAGTTTTCAAAAAAAACGTTGCAGACGGTCATGCCGCGCATTAAAGGTACTTTTTTGACTGAGCGTGCACCCACTTCGAGGAAAGAGTCAGCGGTGTCGAGGATTTCAGTCAGCATGCTGCGGGATAAGCCGTCGAGCGATAAAAAGTGGCGCAGACGACCTTGGTCGTTAAGCTGCAACGGGCACTTTGGCGAGGGAGGCGTCATTGCGAGGGTCTCATAGGTGGTCGATGGTTTTCAGGGTAATGGTCAATGGATCAGGACCGGTTAATTTTACCCGCTGATTTGGTTCAAGGGAAAGGGTTGCGCCAACAATGTCAGGACGAATGGGTAATTCGCGGGCATTCAGATCCAGTAAGCACACTAAAGTGACGCTGGCAGGGCGGCCATAATCGAACAGCTCATTGAGCGCGGCACGGATGGTGCGGCCACTCATCAAAACATCATCAATGAGTACTAAGTGCTGATCTTCAATGTCAAAGGGCAGCTCAGACGGGCGCACTTGCGGGTGTAAACCACTGCGGCTGAAATCATCGCGATAAAAAGAGACATTGAGAATGCCCAGCGGGCCTTCGTGCTTAAGCTCTTTGAGCAGCTGATTGGCAACCCAAACACCGCCAGTGTGAATGCCCACAAAAAGCGCATTATCAATATTTTGGGCTTTGAGGTGGTCTTGTAATTGGCCAGCGATCGTAGAAATTAATACAGCAGGATTAGGTAGGCTCATTTCAGTAAAACTCCAAGCTTGCATTGAGGTCAGCTGTTGGCGTGTTGCTCCAGCCAGCCTTGCAGTAGTAAAGCAGCGGCTAAGGCATCCACAGGTTGTTCTCGATAGCTGCCGCGTTGTTGTCCTTGTGCTAAGCGCTGACCTTTGGCTTCAAATGTCGTAAGACGCTCATCATGGGTATGGACAGGTAAATTAAAACGGCCATGTAAGCGCCGTGCAAATTTTTCGGCACGCACACACATTTCACTGGGTGTGCCGTCCATATGCAGCGGTAATCCTACAACAAGTGCGTCGGGCTGCCACTCTTTTATTAGGGCTTCAATCTGCTCCCAATTAGGGATGCCATCGCGGGCTTTTAAATTGCATAATTCGCGAGCGTGTTGGGTGAGCATTTGGCCGACGGCAACGCCGATTTGCTTGGTGCCGTAATCAAAGCCGAGTAACAGTTGCGGTGCACTCATGAGTGGCCCACTTGGTGACTGAGACGGTCCAAATCTACTCCGAGTAAAGCGGCGGCGGCACTGCGGCGCTCGGCAATTGGCGTGTCGAAAATAATTTTATGATCGGCTGGGCAAGATAGCCACGCATTGGCGCGCAGTTCGTCTTCGATTTGCCCAGCACCCCAGCCGGCATGACCCAGTGCAATCATGCTGGGTGTCGGGCCGTCGCCCTGTGCGATAGCCAGTAGCGCATCTTTGGAAGAGGTTAAAGCCAGCTCGCCAAAATGAGTCGTGCCCTGAAACTCCGGACCGCGCTGGTGCAGGACAAACCCCAGTTCAGCCTGGACGGGGCCGCCATTAAATATTTCTTGATTGTGCGCTGGATCGAAACTTGCGTCTTCGGGCTGTAATTGGGCAAAGACTTCAGCAAGGGTTAAGTCCATATGCCGATTAATGATTAAACCCAGTGCGCCTTCGGCATCATGAGCCAGTAAATACACAACAGATTGCGCAAATGCAGGGTCGGTCATGGTGGGCATGGCAATTAAAAAATGCCCAGCTAAAGAAGGGAATGCGGAGCTCATAGTATTCGACTGTCCTCATCAATAAGCGAAAAAAGAGGCTGCTCAGGAGGAGCAGAATGATTATCGCAGATTATTGACTAGAAAGACGATCGCCGCGCTCAAAGCGCCAGGTGCGAATGATTTCCACTTGGTCGTAGTTGGCGGCCAGCTCGCCCGTGAATGGCGCAAAGGGCGCAGAAAGACGAACGATATTTAACGCCGCAGTATCGAGGATTGGGTGTCCAGAGGACTCGAGAATGCGCATTTGCTCTAATGAGCCGTCGCTTTTAATAATCACCAGTACGCGTAAGCTGCCATACACCCCTTGGCGACGGGCTTCGTCTGGATAATTAAGGTTACCCACACGCTCGACTTTTTTGCGCCAAGCATCACGGTACCAAGCACTGATATCACGTTTGGTTGCCGCTGTGTTCTGCCGGCTGACCCTTGGTCGTTTGGCGTATTGCTGTTGTTCAAAGGCCAGCTCTGCTTCAAGACTGGCAATTTCAGCTGATAACTGTTCGCGATCAATAACGGGTGTTTTGCGAGTAGGTTTAGGCTTGGGCTGTTCTTTGGGTTTGCTGACCACCTTGTGCTGTTGGGGCTGGGTGGTGCTTATCACCTTTTTAACTTCAGGAGTCACTGGGGTTGGTTCTACGCTGCTTTCCACTTGTACTTTATTAACTTTGGTGTCTTGGAAAGGTGCTTTTTCGGTGGTTTTAGGTACCGCTGCTTCTTCGAGCGTACCACTGCCTTGTTGATCGTCTTGAGCGATAAAATCAGCTTTTTCAGGGGCTTTTTCGCTTTTAAACGACGCTAGGGTGACATCCAAACTTTTACTGAGCTCAGGCATATCGCTGACGGTAAAACCTACGCCAAGAATAATGGCGAAGTGTAAAAGGGCAGCAATGAGCACAGTAAAGCCAAGGCGGTCAGCAGCACTGACAGCAGGTTTGGATTCAGCAAAAGGGTAATCAGCAGATTTTTTCATAAGAGTATTAGCATCTCGACAGAGGCGGCAGTCTGCCGAGAAGTAGCGATAAAGTCTATGAACTGGCCTGCACATTTTGTCATAGAGGCAAGTGCAAGCCGAGTTTTTTAGCCGCGGGGAACGAGCTTTTGGGCAATGGCATCCATCAGTTGGTCGCCAATTTTAGTGTCATAGGCGTTATCAATTTCACGGATACAGGTCGGGCTGGTGACGTTAATCTCAGTTAAATGTTCACCAATCACATCCAAGCCGACAAACAACAAGCCGCGCTTGCGCAGTTCTGGGCCAACTTGTGCAGCAATCCAGCGGTCTTTTTCGGTGAGCGGTTGTGCCACACCTCGGCCACCAGCGGCAAGATTGCCACGAGTTTCACCTGCAGCGGGGATGCGCGCTAGGCTGTAAGGTACGGGTTCACCGTCAATCATTAAAATGCGCTTGTCGCCATCTTTAATCGCTGGCAAGTATTTTTGCGCCATGATTTGTTGTGTGCCGTGGGCAGTTAGGGTTTCTAAGATGACCGATAAGTTGGGATCACCTTTTAAATGGCGAAAAATTGAAGAACCACCCATGCCATCGAGCGGTTTGAGAATTACGTCACCGTGCTCCTCGGCAAAATCACGCAGAATGTCGGCACGACGGCTCACTAAAGTAGCTGGAGTGCATTGTGGGAACAGCGTCGCAAAGAGTTTTTCATTGCAATCGCGTAAGCTTTGCGGGCGGTTTACCACTAAGCTGCCGGCTGCTTCGGCCTGCTCAAGTAAATAGGTGCTGTATAAAAACTCGTTATCAAATGGCGGGTCTTTACGCATTAAAATGACATCCAGGTCGGCCAGCGGCTCATCCAGTTCGTCACCTAATTCAAACCAGCAGTCAGGATCATTGAATACTTTTAATGGGCGTAGACGTGCCCGTGCTTCGCCAGAGCGCTGAAAAAGGTCTTGTGGTTCCATGTAAAAAAGTGACCAACCACGGGCTTGGGCGGACAATAACATGGCCAAAGAACTGTCTTTTTTGAATGAAATCTGCGCAATGGGATCCATTACAATTCCAAGACGAACATGCATGATAGAGTCTCCAAAATAAAATAAGTAGCCAATGATGCACCCAAGTTTGGCTGAATAATAGTGTTAGGTTGATCTGAAACTATAGCTTAGATCAATAAACAACCTAGTATGTGCTGGGTTTATGGATTGCAGCAAAATAGTATGCTAAAAAGGCCTGACGACTGGGTCCGCGAATATTGCGTGATGGCAATACAGCATTAGCGCTGCAGAAAAATAACGACTCACCGACGATGGTAGGGCGAAGATGGAACATAAATCAGAAGGTTTAAAGGTAATGGTGATTGACGACTCAAAAACGATTCGTCGCACAGCCGAAACCTTGCTTAAGAAAGTTGGTTGTGAAGTGATCACAGCCGTGGATGGTTTTGACGCGCTCGCAAAAATTGCAGATACACATCCAGATATTATTTTTGTTGATATTATGATGCCGCGTTTAGACGGCTATCAAACTTGTGCATTGATCAAAAACAATAGTGCTTTTCGATCAACGCCAGTGATTATGCTGTCTTCCAAAGATGGTTTGTTTGATAAAGCCAAGGGCCGCATTGTTGGTTCAGATCAGTATTTAACGAAACCGTTTAGTAAAGAAGAGCTGATTGGCGCGATTAAAACGCATGTGCCAGCCTTTACGCCAGTAGAGAGTGCTTCTTAATTGTTATAAGTGGACGGGCAGATTGTGCTGTCTGCATTATTATTCTATGGGGGATTCATGGCTCGTATTTTGATTGTGGATGATTCGCCAACTGAGATGTACAAGTTGGCGGCGATGTTAGAAAAAAACGGACACCAAGTATACAAAGCTGAAAATGGTGCAGATGGCGTAGCGCTGGCTAAGCAAGAGCAACCTGATGCAGTCTTAATGGACATTGTTATGCCTGGCCTCAATGGTTTCCAAGCGACGCGGCAGCTGACCAAGAGTGCAGAAACACAACATATCCCAGTGATCATAGTGACCACTAAAGACCAGGAAACTGACCGGGTTTGGGGTAAGCGTCAAGGTGCGAAAGACTATCTGACCAAGCCGATTGATGAAGCAACACTGATTAAAACCCTAGACGCAGTTTTAGCGGGCTAATGTGCTGTGTCTAATAAAACCAATAAAACAGGGTTGTTAGATGACCGATAAACAGACGCCCTATGAGTTGCTGGTGCACATTGATGCGCTATGCCGAGGCCAGTCACCTGGCTTACCAGCTCAGCAGGAAGTGGCGCAGAGTTGGAGCGGCATTGGTTTTCGAATTGCTGACCAGTATTTCGTGGCACCCATGAGTGAAGTCGCAGAAGTCCTACATGAACCGCGCTATACCTTGTTACCTGGTGTTAAAAGCTGGGTCAGAGGTGTGGCCAACGTACGTGGACGCTTATTGCCAGTAATGGATCTCTGTGGTTTTTTTGGAACTGAGTCAAACAGCGCAAAAAAACTACGGCGTTTATTGGTGGTTGAGCACCGCGATGTATTTGCTGGGTTAACAGTGGATGCTGTGCTGGGGATGCAACACTTTGCGGTGGACTCTTACTCAGAAGAGCTACCTGATATTAATACGGTTTTTGCACCCTTTGTACAGGGTGCTTTTTTATCTGAGCAGCAAGCTTGGCTGGTGTTCAGCCCGCACGCTTTAGCGCGTGATGAAAAGTTTTTAGATGTGGTGGCTTAGCTTCTAAGCAAACATGGGTTTGTGGCATTACAGCAGTTATATACGGATGGGCCAGCTTTCACTGGCTCTTGAGTGATATTGGACTCATATAGTTATGTCGGTCCAGGCGGGGGCCAAAAAATGAAAAAAATACGTGAAAATACTTTTCTAGCAGGGTTACGCGGCAATTTACTTGTTGGCGTGCTCTTTGCTGTCTTGGTGGTATCGGTTGTAGCGCTTTTTGTAAACTTCCTTTATATCAATACACAGTCAGATTACGACAAAGAATACATTACCCATGCGGGTGAGCTGCGTGTTTTATCTCAGCGTATTGCGAAAAACGCCACTGAGGCAGCAGCGGGTAAAGAAGCTGCGTTCGCTTTGCTTAAAGAAGCGCGAGATGACTTTGAAACCCGTTGGGGCTTCTTGGTTGATGGTGACCCAGCCAACAACTTACCGCCAGCGCCAGAGTCGTTGGCTCTGGAAATGGATGCGGTAGGCCAAGACTGGGAAAGCTTAAGAACTAACGCAACAGTTATTATTAATAGTGAAAGGACTGTTATCTCACTACACGAAGTAGCAGAAACCTTAGCCGACACTATTCCGCAGCTACAAATTGAGTATGAAGAAGTCGTTGATATTCTGTTGCAAAGTGGTGCGCCTGCGAGTCAGGTGTCCGTTGCACAGCGTCAAGCTTTGCTGGCTGAGCGAATCATTGGTTCGGCGAACAGAGTGTTGGTGGGTGATGATGACTCGGTGTTAGCCGCAGACATGTTCGGACGTGATGCGAGCTTGTTTGGACGTGTTTTGAATGCGATGCGCGATGGTAACGCCGCAATGGAAATTACTGCAGTAACCGATGAAGAGGCGTTAGAGCGCTTAACTGAGATTGCTGAGCTGTTTGAGTTTGTTTCCGGTTCCGTTGACGAGATTCTAGAAACCTCGCCAGAGTTATTCCAAGTACGTGAAGCCGCTAATAACATCTTTAGCGTATCGCAAGAGCTACTAGATCAAGCTTCTGAGCTGGCTGAAGGGTTTGAGCAGCGCGCCGATGGCCGTGTT
Source organism: Denitrificimonas caeni (assembly GCF_027498055.1). GTDB lineage: Bacteria > Pseudomonadota > Gammaproteobacteria > Pseudomonadales > Pseudomonadaceae > Denitrificimonas. The sequence continues at coordinate 266,535 of NZ_CP114976.1, read as the reverse complement.
TTCAACACCTTACTGGGTTATATTTTAGGTGCCTTGGCACTGGCTTCGATTATTTTGATTGGCTTGATCAGCATGCGTGAAACACGTGTGCGCTTGGCTGAAACGGCTGAGAAAAACGAGCGTAACCAAACGGCGATTTTGCGTTTGCTCGATGAAATTGGTGACCTGGCAGACGGTGACCTGACTGCAGAAGCAACGGTAACTGAAGACTTTACTGGGGCCATTGCCGACTCCATTAACTTTACCATTGACCAACTGCGCGAATTGGTAGGAACCATTAACGGTACTGCCGTACAGGTCGCCGCAGCTGCTCAAGAAACACAGTCCACGGCGATGCACTTGGCTGAAGCTTCTGAGCACCAAGCCCAAGAAATTTCCGGTGCGTCAGCGGCGATTAACGAAATGGCGGTCTCCATTGACCAAGTATCGGCTAACGCCGCTGAGTCTGCTGCGGTTGCTGAGCGCTCGGTATCCATTGCTAACAAAGGTAGTGAAGTGGTGCATAACACCATTACCGGAATGGACAGCATTCGTGAACAGATTCAAGATACTTCCAAGCGTATTAAGCGTTTGGGTGAATCCTCACAAGAAATTGGTGACATCGTTAGTTTGATTAATGATATTGCTGACCAAACCAACATTCTGGCACTGAACGCGGCAATTCAGGCCTCGATGGCCGGTGATGCGGGACGAGGTTTCGCCGTAGTTGCCGATGAGGTTCAGCGACTGGCTGAGCGTTCATCTTCAGCAACCAAGCAGATTGAAGCGCTGGTAAAAACCATTCAGGCCGATACCAACGAAGCGGTAATCTCGATGGAGCAAACCACAGCTGAGGTTGTTCGTGGTGCGCACTTGGCACAGGATGCTGGGGTCTCTCTGGAAGAGATTGAGAAAGTATCGAAAGCCTTGGCTTCCTTGATTCAGAATATTTCTAACGCTGCTCGTCAACAGGCGTCATCTGCCGGTCATATTTCCAGTACGATGAACGTGATTCAAGAAATTACCTCACAGACCTCTGCAGGTACCACAGCAACAGCACAAAGTATTGGTACGTTAGCGAAAATGGCTAACGAGATGCGTGAGTCTGTGTCTGGCTTTACCTTGCCAGACAATAGCAGCGAACAAGCCTAAATAAGCAGGGCGGCATCTATTACAGGTGCCGCACTCACTGAACTTTAGAAGAAGGGCGCATCATGCAGTCTGGCAATGCTTGGGCTTTACAGCCTCTAGCTGACATGACAACAGATGAGTTTAATGACTGGCGAAAACTGCTGGAAGCGCGCTCTGGCATGGTTGTCAGTGAGCAACGCCGTTCGTTTTTACAGGTTAATCTCACTGCGCGTATGCGTGAACTGGGAATTACTGACTACGGCAGTTACTACCAACAAGTTATTGCTGGGCCTTCTGGCGCAGTGGAATGGGTGGTTTTGCTGGATCGTTTAACGGTGCAGGAAACACAGTTTTTTCGTCATGCGCCTTCTTTTGCAGTGGTTACAGAGTTTCTTACGGAAAAAATACACACACAGCCCGCACCTGCGAGCATCGCATTATGGAGTGTGGGCTGTGCCAGCGGTGAAGAAGCATGGTCGCTGGCTATTAGTACGTCGGAAGCACTGCGCACAACCTCGCAGAAAATAGAGTTTGGAGTTACGGCAACTGATATTAGTCATAACGCTTTACGGCAGGCACGGCAGGCTAAATATGATCTGCGGCGCATGGATAACGTGCCAACTGAATGGGTTCAGCACTATTTTACCCAGCAGGCAGATGGCAAATATCAGGTAGTCAATTCGCTGGCTAAGCATTTGTGCTTTGCTAGATTAAATATGCTGGATTTAGCGCAAGCGCCTATTTCCGGGATGGATATTATTTTTTGTCAGAATGTGTTGATCTATTTTCGGCGCTGGCAGCGTCGTGAAATACTCAATCGTTTAGTGGCCCGCTTAGCACCGGGCGGTCTGTTAGTAATAGGTGTCGGTGAGGTTGCCGGATGGCAGCATCCTGATTTAGAACCTGTTGCTGATGAACGCGTTTTGGCTTTTACCCGTAAGGGGTAACACACGGATATGAGCGGAGTAGTTATGGGTGATCGGCACGACTATGTCGCCCTGGAATGGGTTAAAGGCGAAATTGCAGAAACCCTAAAACAGGCACGTCACGCGCTGGAAGATTATGTGGAGAATCCCCAGGATTCAACACGGCTGCGTTTTTGTTTAACCTATGTGCATCAGGTGCATGGCACCTTGCAGATGGTTGAGTTTTTTGGTGCAGCACTGCTGGCCGAAGAAATGGAGCAGCTGGCGCAAGCGTTACTGGAAGAGCGCGTTAATAATGTCAGCGAAGCGCTTGAAGTATTGATGCAGGCAATTTTACAACTGCCGCTCTATTTAGATCGCATTCAAACTGCGCGGCGCGATCTACCGATGGTGGTGCTACCACTGCTGAACGATTTACGTGCAGCCCGTGGTGAGCAGTTGCTGTCGGAAACCAGCCTCTTTACCCCAGCCTTACCGGCTGCCAACGAGCCTCTGAGCGCCGAGCGCGTGCAGCAATTAAGCGTGCCTGAACTTGCGGTGCTACTAAGAAAACTACGGCAAATGCAGCAAGTGGCCCTTGTTGGGGTGCTGCGTGGGCAAGAGTTGCCGACCAATTTAGGTTACTTGGCAAGAGTTTTCTCGCGCTTAGAAACCCTAAGTAAAGGGGCGCCGCTGGAACCGTTATGGCAAGTGACCGCTGGCTTAGTAGATGGCTTGGCCAATGGCAGTGTTGAAGCCGGTGCTTCCGTACGCACTTTATTGCGCCAGGTGGATAGCGAGTTGCGCCGTTTGGTTGCTGAGCAAGCTGAGGGCTTAAATAAACCCGCTGCTGCTGAGCTGATTAAAAATCTCTTATTCTATGTTGCTAAGGCTCAACCCAACTCTGCAAGGCTGGAAAACTTACATCAGTTGTACCGTTTGGATGAGGCATTACCCGATGAGCTGTTCTTAGATGAAGAGCGCGCGCGGATGTCGGGCCCTGACCGCGGCGCAATGCGTTCGGTGGTGGCAGCACTCTGTGAAGAGCTGGTGCGCATCAAAGACAGTCTTGATCTATTTGTACGCAGTGATCGTAGTAAGCTGGAAGACCTGGTCAGCCTGCAAGCGCCGCTGAAACAAATTGCCGACACCTTGGCAGTCTTAGGCTTTGCTCAGCCGCGCAAAATTGTGCTGGATCAGCTGGATGTTGTGGCCGCGCTTATTTCTGGCGCCGCAGAAACCTCTGATGCCGTCTTGATGGATGTTGCCGGTGCTTTGTTGTATATCGAAGCCACTTTAACCGGCATGGTTGGCAGTGGAGATGATACGCCAAGCGAGCAAAGCTTGATGCCAACCACTGATGTTGGGCAGATCCATCGTCTCGTTATTAAAGAGGCTCGCACCGGCCTTGAACATGCCAAAGATGGCATTATTGAATTTATTGCTTCGCAGTGGGATCACCAACATTTAGCCAATGTGCCGCATTTGTTAAATCAGGTGCGTGGCGGATTGGTGATGATTCCTTTGGAGCGCGCAGCAGCACTGGTAGAAACCTGCCGCCGTTATATCGAAGAGCAGTTGCTGGAGAAGCAAGCCATTCCTAACTGGCAGAACCTAGATACTTTAGCCGATGCCATTACCAGTGTTGAATATTACTTAGAGCGTTTAGCTGAAGATCATGCCAGCCAAGGCGAAACTATTTTGGACGTCGCTGAGGAGAGCTTAACCAGCTTAGGTTATGCCCCTTTAGTGCCTGAAGACATTGCGGCTGCGCTAGATACTGCCGAGACTCTAGAAGCAGAAGCAGAAGCAGAAGCAGAAGCAGAAGCAGAAGCAGAAGCAGAAGCAGAAGAAGAAGCAGAAGCAGAAGCAGAAGCAGAATTATTGCTGGATGAGAGCAGTGAGGTTGACTCTGAAGGGCTCGCTGAAATTGAGTTGCTGGATGAGTATGACTTAAGTGCCGACAGTTTACCGAGCAATGCTCAGCAGTATGATTTAGATGCTCTAGATAGCGCAGAGACTGAGGATATCCCTACTCTTTGCGTGGATACTGAGCTTGTTGAAACAACAGAGCTTGTAGCAGATAACTTGCCACTGACGTTAGCAGAGAACGACGGCGCAGAGCAGTCAAAGCCACTGACTGACGAACTCACATTAGACACAGACATAGAGCTTGGCCCAGTTGCTGATAGCAGTTTTGCAGGGCAAATAGTGACGGAGCTCGATGAAATACCTGAAGTTGAGCTAGCACAAGCCATTGTAACAACGACTGAGGCAACGAGTCCTGCGCCCATGTCCTTAGAGGATGTGATGAGTGCCAGTGTTGCCGCGATTAACCCTCCGGCCACTGAGGTGCCGCCCAGTATTCTGCCACCGCCAGCAGATGAAGAACCTGTGGATGAAGAGTTGCAGGAAGTCTTCGTTGAGGAAGTTGAAGAGGTTTTAGAGACCCTCAATGAGTTTTATCCACAATGGCGTGACGACCAAGATAATAAAGCTGCTCTGACCGAAGTGCGCCGTGCCTTCCATACCTTAAAAGGTAGCGGGCGGATGGTTCGTGCATTGGTTGCAGGGGAGCTGGCTTGGTCCATCGAAAATATGCTCAATCGTGTGATTGAGGGTAACTTGCCAGTGGGCGAGACCATGCTTGAGCTCATCGCAGAGGTGATTGAGTTGTTCCCAGAGCTGGCTGCAGAGTATGCCGCTTTGCAACAACGCCAGCGCGATGATGTGGATCAGTTAGCCGCCACTGCCCATGCCTTGGCGAAAAATGAGCCCGTACCGGTTTTTGCCAAGACAGCTGCGCCAACCCAAGAAAGTAGCGCAGCGGAGCTTGCCGCAGAAGAAGATTTAACTGAAAGCTTGACGCTCACTGACACTGCTTATTTAGAATTAGAGCCAGAGCCAGACGCTGAACTCGCGACAATTGCACTCGATACGCTTGAAGAAGCACAGGTGGCAGAAGCTTTAGATCCGGTGTTATTGGAAATCTTTAAGCAAGAAGCGCACGCACATTTGCAAACTTTGGTTGAGTTTCTTGCCGACTGTGCGCAGCAATTGCCAAAGACCATTACCGATGATTTGCAAAGAGCCATGCACACCCTCAAAGGCAGTGCATTTATGGCCGGCATTTTGCCAATTGCCAATGTCGCTACAGTATTAGAGAAGCTGGCTAAAGACTATAAAGCCAACTTGTTAGCAGTTGAGTTTAATGAGGCTTTGCTGCTGAGCGAAGCGGAGCAACTATTGCGCGTTGGTGTTGAGCAACTCGATAGCACCCCCATGCAGGATGTTGCTGGCACCCAGGCCTTCCTCGATAAAATCAATGCGGTGATGCGTGAGCGTTTAGCCAAGGCCGATGGCGATAATGCCGCTGACCCTAAGGGTGCACGTGATCCGAAAGTGATCTCTACTTTCTTGTCGGAAGGTATGGATCTGTTATTGGATATGGACGAGCAGTTGGAGCGTTGGCGCTCCCACCCGGCCGAGCGTCAAGAGCTAGCAGCATTATTAGATGAGCTCAGTACCTTAAGTCACACGGCTGAAATGGCTGAGTTGCCACAAGTTGAAGATCTGTGCAGTGCATTGCTAGAAGTCTATAGCGCCGTTAAAAATGGCCGCTTGCCAACCCAAGAGCGTTTCTTTGCGCAGGCACAACAAGCCCACGAAGCCCTGATTAATATGATGGATCAGGTGGCCGCCGGCTTGCAGGTAGAGCCGCGTCAAGATTGCGTCGACGCGCTCTATGCGTTGATGGCGGATGAGCTTCAGCCTTTTGCACCAGTGGATGACGCAACTGCAGCAGCAACCGATGAGGCGCTGCCAGAGCTATTGTTGGATACTGAAGCTGATATGCAGCCCGCAGCTGCAGAGTTGCCGCTAGCAACTTTAGAGTTAGCGGAACTCGCCGAGCCGGATACAGTAGATATTGAGCTTGAGCCGCTTAGCTTTGCCGCAGAAGCAGAAGCAGAAGCAGAAGCAGAAGCAGAAGCAGAAGCAGAGCTAGTACCTGTTGCTAGCGAGGTTTTTTCACTGGCTGAACTCGATGAGGAAATGATTGATATTTTCCTGGAAGAGGCCATGGATCTGCTAGAAAGCGCGGGTGAATCTTTAGACGCTTGGTTAGCTGCGCCACAAAACAATACTGTGATGTCTGCATTGCTACGTGATCTGCATACCCTTAAGGGTGGGGCAGGCATGGCAGAAATCAAACCCATTGGCGACTTAGCCCACGAGCTTGAGTCGTTGTATGAAGGTCTACTGGATGGTCGTTATAGCCATAGCGATGAGCTAGGCGACTTGTTATTACGCAGTCATGATCGTTTGGCGGTTTTACTCGAGCAGTTACAAGCACGAGAAAACATGCAGCAACCCACTGCGTTAATTGCCAGTATGCAAGCGTTTCGCCGCGGTGACACTGTAGCACTTGAACAGGATGACGATGAAGCTGTTGCCAGCAGTCCTTTAGCGCCTAGCCTTGCAGAGGTTGCAGAGGTTGCAGAGGTTGCAGAGGTTGCAGAGGTTGCAGGCTTTGAGCAAATCCTCGACGAGCCTGCTGTTGACAGCACTTTGGCTCTATCTCTGAATGATGTAGAACCAGAACCAGAACCAGAACCAGAACCAGAACCAGAACCAGAACCAGAACCAGAACCAGAACCACTGGAGCTGGATGGCACTGAGTTGTTTGATGGTGACTTAAGCGCAGAAAGCATTGCCCTTGAACCTGTTGCTGAGGCTGCAGCAGAAGCGTCCTTACCAACCCCAGCAGAAGATGCCGACGAGCAAGATTTACCTGATCCTGAGCTGGTGGATATCTTTCTGGAGGAAGGCTTTGAAATTATTGATAACGCCACCGCGGCGTTATTACGCTGGATCGCCAACACCGATAATGTTTTAGAGTTAGCCACCTTGCAGCGAGATTTGCATACGCTGAAGGGCGGTGCGCGCATGGCGGAAATTCATCAAATTGGTGACTTAGGCCACGAGCTAGAGTTTTTATACGAAGACCTAAGCGCAGGCAAACTCAAGGTGGGTGAACCTGTCTTTACTTTGTTGCAAGACTGTCATGACAGCCTCGCAATTATGCTGGAAGCCTTGCGTGATGAAACCGAGCTGCCGGATGGTCAAGACCTGATTGCGCGGATTAAACACATGCGCAGTGCGCTCAGCGCGCAACAAGAGATGCCCGACAGTATCCAGTTGCAAACGTCGCAAGCCGTACCTGCCGCTACCGAGCCGGCGCAGGATGATATCTCCAGTATCTTTATTGATGAGGCAGATGGACTCTTAGCTGAGCTGGGCGCAGCCTTGGCTGATATAGCCAGTCCGGCTGCCAATGAGCAGTCAATTCAAGCTGGTTTGCGAGCTTTGAATACCTTAAAAGGCGGTGCCCGCTTAGCTGAAGCGCAGGCCATTGGCGATCTGAGCCAGCAGTTGGAAGGGCAGTTATTAACAGCGCAGCAGCAAGACCAGCCTTGGCCAGAAAGCACGTTGCAGTCGTTGCAAGGTATCTATGAGCAGCTGGTGACTGAAGTGAACGCTATTCGACAAACCCAGCCGGAAGACTTGGCTGGGGACTCTCAACCATCACCCGCTGCAGCTCTAGCCACAGCGCAACCCTTGCAGCTGGCAACGCCCATTGTTGCCGCCAGTGCAGTTGAGCATAAAGCCGTAGCGCAGCGCAGTTTGCCTTTTGTGGAGAAAGCTAAATTAGCTGCAGCAGAAGCCAGTGCCCAGCGCGCGCCACAAGAGCAGGTCCGGGTTCCCGCAGAGTTGCTAGAAGGACTGGTGAACCTGGCTGGGGAAACCTCAATTTTCCGTGGTCGTGTTGAGCAGCAAGTGAGCGACTTTGGTTTCACTTTGGGGGAAATGGAAGCCACCATCGACCGTGTTCGTGATCAGTTGCGCCGTCTCGATACAGAAACTCAAGCGCAAATTTTAAGTCGACACCAAGCCGATACAGAAAAGGCGGGTTATGAAGACTTTGACCCGCTAGAAATGGACCGCTACTCGCAGTTACAACAACTCTCGCGAGCATTGTTTGAGTCTTCTTCTGACTTGCTGGATCTAAAGGGTACTTTAGCGGCGCGTAACCGTGATGCGGAAACTCTGCTGCTGCAGCAAGCACGGGTGAATACCGAGTTGCAAGAAGGCTTGATGCGCACTCACATGGTGCCATTTGAGCGCTTATTGCCGCGTTTGCGCCGAGTGGTGCGCCAAATTTCTGGTGAGCTGGGTAAGACCATCAACTTTGAGGTAGCGAACGCTGAAGGTGAGGTGGATCGTAGTGTCTTAGAACGCATGCTGGCGCCATTAGAGCACATGCTGCGTAATGCCATTGACCATGGTATTGAGTCGGCAGCTGAGCGCCGCGCGGCGGGTAAGCCAGAGCATGGTACGATTCGTTTGGACTTGAGTCGGGAAGGCGCGGATATTTTATTAGTGCTCTCCGATGACGGTGCCGGTGTCAATATTGAAGCCGTACGGAAAAAAGCCATTGAACGAGGCTTAACCACTGCTGATGCAGAGCTGACCGAGCAGGAAATACTGCAGTTTATTTTGCAAGCTGGCTTCTCCACCGCGGAGAAAGTTACGCAAATCTCTGGCCGTGGCGTTGGTATGGATGTGGTCAGCTCGGAAATTAAGCAAGTGGGTGGCTCAATTAATATTGACTCACAAGCTGGCGTTGGTACCCGGTTTAATATCCGCTTACCCTTTACTGTTTCGGTGAACCGAGCGCTCATGGTGATGGCAGGCGAAGACTCTTATGCCATTCCCTTGAATACCATTGAAGGTATTGTGCGCGTATCACCCTTTGAGTTAGAAGCGCTCTACGAGCAAGAAAAGCAAGAAGGTAAACCCGCTGAGTTTGACTATGCCGGTCAGACCTATCAGCTTAAATACATCGGCGATTTGCTCAATAATGGTCAGCATCCAAAATTGGTTGCGCAAACCTTGCCGCTGCCCGTGATTTTAGTGCGCTCGAATGAATATGCAGTTGCAGTGCAGGTTGACGTCTTGGCCGGCTCACGGGAAATCGTGGTGAAAAGCCTAGGGCCGCAGTTTGCCAACGTGCACGGTATTTCTGGCGCCACCATCCTTGGAGATGGCCGCGTAGTCGTGATTCTTGACTTGCTTGCGACGATTCGTTTGCAGCAAAACCGTCAAGGTCTAGCCGGCTCTGCAGGGCATGCCTTGCTACCAACAGAAACCGCCAAGCAAGACGCTAAGCTGGTGATGGTGGTGGATGACTCCATCACCGTACGTAAGGTCACCACGCGCTTGTTGGAACGCAATGGTATGACCGTGATGACAGCCAAAGATGGGGTTGATGCGATTGCCTTACTGCAAGAGCGCAAGCCCGACATTATGCTGTTAGATATTGAAATGCCGCGTATGGATGGTTTTGAGGTGGCAACTCTGGTGCGCCATGATGCACACCTTAAAGACTTACCCATTATTATGATTACGTCGCGTACCGGGGAAAAACACCGTGAGCGGGCGATGGCGATTGGTGTCAATGACTATCTGGGTAAGCCCTACCAAGAGACTGTGCTGTTAGAAGCAATCGATAAACTGATTAAGAGTAATGACTGATTGCGCTGCTGTTCGGGTTGCCGTTGTTGCGGATACGCCCTTACAGCGGCATATTTTGCAGCAGCTTCTCGTTAAACAAGGCTATCAAGTGGTACTCAATAGCGCTCCACAGCATTTGGATCGGAGCGCTTTAGAGCATTGCGCAACGGATTTGTGGCTGTATGAAACAGTGAGCTCTAACGATACCCTGTGCCCGTCCTTGGAGTACTTTTTAGCTGAGCCCAGTGCGCCAGTGTTATTTGGTGAAGGGGCAGCACCGGCACTAGGCACGGAAGATTATCCACGCTGGGAGCGCAGTTTACTGAAGAAAATCGTGCAACTGACCGGGCATATAACGCCAGCGGCTACTGTCGTACCGGTGCTTGATCAGCCATTGCCGACAGCGAATCGGCTCAGGTCAATTGAGCTGCCTCAGTATTTTCACAAGCATCCGGTTGATAACACACAGCCCGCCCAGCAAGTGTGGTTGCTGGCAGCGTCCATGGGTGGTCCGCAAGCGGTTAAAACTTTTTTAGATGTCTTGCCGCAAGGTTTGCCACTAGGCTTTATTTACGCCCAGCACATTGATGCTGCCTTTGAGGGGCATTTACCCCAAGCCGTGGGACGGCACAGCCAGTGGTCGGTGCGCTTGCTTGCTGAGCATCCTTTTGTCCGTGCCGGTGAAGTGGTCATCGCGCCAATTCAGCAAGAGCTGACTTTCGCTCACGATCATAGTTTACTGATGCGCGACAAGCCTTGGAGCGGTCCTTACCAGCCTTCCATTGAACAAATGATGCGCAATTTAGCCCAGCACTATGGGGCTGCTTGTGGGGTCATTGTCTTCAGTGGCATGGGTGATGATGGCAGTTGCGCAGCGTCTTATGTGCAGCAACAAGGTGCCCAAATATGGACCCAGAGTGCCGATAGCTGCGCTTGCTCAAGTATGCCCGACAGTGTTCGCGCCGTTGCTGGCAGTGTCTTTAGTGGCAACCCAGAGGAGTTAGCCTACGAGTTGGTGCAATACTTATTACATAACACACACAAACAGCATGATGCTCAAGAGAGGAAGGTGCAATGACCCAAGCCCTAGTTGTTGATCAGGCCGCGAGCCAGTTAACCGGATTATTATTGACGCTCAATGATCGATTATTGTTGCTTCCCAACACCGCCGTTGCGGAGCTGGTGCCGTACCGTAACGTGCAGGCTGCACAAAACTCACCTGCTTGGTTGCTGGGGCAGATCCCATGGCGTGACTTAAGCTTGCCGTTGCTGTCTTTTGAGGCCGCTTCCAGTGATGCTGCGGTGAACACTGACAGTGCGCGCGTGGTGATTATTAACGCTTTAGGTGGACGCGCGAAGTTTCGTTTTTTTGCTTTGGTGATTCAAGGTATTCCGCGTTCCGTACGCATTGATCCAAGTTTGGCACGGGTTAGCCAAGAGCCTTTGTTGCCTTTGGAGTTGGATGCGGTGAGCCTTGACGGTGAAATTGCGAAAATACCTGATTTGGCAGGGTTAGAGCAAAAGCTGGCTGATCTTGATTTGATTTGAGTGTAAGCGGTAAGCGCTGTGGATCAGCTGGCTGTTTTAACATTATTGCGGCCAGCATTTTTCGCTGTATACAGGGCTTGGTCAACCCGTTCAAAAGCTTGCTCAAGGGTTTCATCGTTGGCAACTTGGCCGATACCAGCAGAGAAAGTGATAGTCACCAATTCACCTTTAAAGTGGAAGGGGCAGGCCTCAATAGCTGTGCGTAAAGTATTGAGCAGCTTGAGGCCGCTCTCTAAAGGCGTATCAGGCAGTAAAATTACATACTCTTCACCGCCAAAACGAGCAATAAAGTCAGTTTTACGCAAGCGTCTATTCAGCTCTTGGGCAATGATTTTTAAAACCTTATCGCCAGCTAAGTGCCCGTAGTTGTCGTTAATGCGCTTGAAGTGATCAATATCAATGATGCTCAGCAGTAACGAGCTCTGGTTGCGCTGGATACGGGCGTATTCAAGCTCTGAGCGCTCAGCCCAAGCCGCACGGTTGGGTAAGCCAGTGAGGGGGTCGAGTAGGGCTTTTTGCCGCTGCTCTTCCAGCTTAGTTGAAAGGAGCTGGGTTTCTTTTTCCATTTGCTTGGAGTGTTCGGCCAATGCTTGAAAGCGTTCTGAGAGGACGCTATCAGTGCGCTCACGGCTTTCTTGATAGGTCTGCAAGGTACCAATGAAGGTATCAATACGGCTATCAACACGTTTTTTTAACTCCACTAAATCATTGGCGCTGTGCACATCACTTTGAAAGTTGCTGACATGCTCGCGCAGGTCATGATCGAGATTTTTCGCAGCGGTCACCGATTCGTTGTAGCCAATTGAGGTGACCTGTAAATTATCGTGCAGGGAGGCTAAGCGGTGGTTGAGCTGTAGTAAATACTGCTCCAGATCGTCCTCTTGGCCACAGGCGATGGCCAGAACAATAATCGATAGCTCGTCCAGCAGCGGCGCGAGCTCGTACCAATTCAACCCCTTGTTAATTCGCGAGCGCATGGCAATAACTTGCTGCTCATGCTTGGCGGTAATCGGTAAATCATTCAGTAATGTGGTTAGAGTGTTGTGAATATGCAGAGCAACGGAGCTGTAACTGGCTTCCACCAATAGCGGTATGGCATAGGTGTCATCAGCACTGGCGCTCTTGGGCTGCGCCGCTACTATAGTAGTATCAGTATCAGTATCAGTATCAGTATCAGTATCAGTATCAGTATCAGTATCAGCTGCCAGAGCTGTTGTAGGAGGCTCTGGCTCGCTGCTGTGAACCAGCTCTGCAGGCGCTTGAGTTTGATTCTGCTCTGTGGCTGCCGAGTTGCTGGCAGAACCTTTAAACCAGCGGGAAAACAACCCAGGTTGCGCCTGTGGAGTTTTCTCTACTTGAACTGTGGCGCTGAGTACGCGCTCTTGTAGATCTTTTAACTGAGTTAAAGCTGGATACAAACTGTGCGGTTTGGCGAGTTGTTTGTGCAGGTTTTTTTCAAACGCACGCAAAGATTTTTGGATGTCTTTGGGTGGTTGCAGTTGCAGTAGCTGCTGGACAAAATAGGTTAAGGTATTGCTTAAGCCTTCTCGGCGCTGCTGAAGCTTTTTTTCAGACTGCAAAATAGCTTTTTCCAGCCGGTTAATGTGTTGTTCAAGCTCATGGGTATCGGCTTGTTTACGCAGTAAGTTACGTAGCCCCTGTAACTGTTGATCTAACTGCTCATCATTGCCTTCTGCGGCTAAACTGCTACGGATCAAGCCGCGTTTTAACACGTCAGCTTGCTTATTAAAATTGTTTTCTAAGCGCTCTTGCTTATCCAGCAGTTCGAGGTACTTTTTCTTCCAAGTATTATCCGACATAGCGCACTCAGCTTACTCTTGTGGAAACTGATAAGCCGTGGTGGGGTTAGCACCCGGGCGGATAATATCCATAGCAACTGGGAGGTGGTCTGATATTGGAATGGGCAGCACAGACATATTATCGATTTCTAATTCGGAGCTGATCAAAATATGGTCAATGCAGCGCTGCGGCTTCCAGCTGGGGAAGGTTGCGCAGATTTGTGGTGCACGCAGATTTAAATCGCTGAGTGGCGTGTTGATTAACAGATTCTCAGCTTGAGTGTTCATATCACCCATAAGCACCACATGCTCATAATCACTGACCATTTCCCGGATATAACCAAGCTGACGGTTGCGAGCACGGGCGCCCAAGGCTAAATGCATGGAAACCACAGCAATAGCATCTTTACCTTCACCAATTTGTGCCAAAATTGCACCGCGTCCTGCAGGGCCAGGTAAAGGGTGATCTTCTAAGCGTTGTGGCGCAAAGCGTGTGAGTAAACCATTGCTGTGTTGAGCGAATGGGCCTAAGTCGCGGTTACGCTGTTGATACCAGTAAGGAAAATTGCCGAGCTGGGCCAGTTGTTGCACCTGATTAATATTGCCAGAACGCAAACTACCGCCGTCGGCTTCTTGCAGAGCAACAATATCGTAGTCGCCCAGTAAAAAACCGATTTTTTCCAGATTACGGTAGCGTTCTTTATGCGGTAACAGGTGCTTCCAGCTGCGGGTAACATAATGCCGATAGGCACTGGTGCTGATGCCAACTTGAATGTTAAAGCTCAATAAGCGAATGCGCTGTGTATCCAGTATTGATGCATCAGGGCTGCACAATACGTTGCGATTGGCATCACATAAAATAATTGAGCGTTCTTGGCTAAAGCGACGAGGCATCAGCACGGCGATATCCTATTCTGATTGACGTTCTTTTTGAATCAAAGCGTCCGCAACTTCTACAGTCTCTTGGAGGCCACCGGCCATGCCAATATCAAAACGGTACTTACCGTTGACGACGACAGCAGGTACACCGCTGATTTGATAAGCCAAGGCCAGTTTTTTAGCTTTTTCCATTTGGCTTCTGACACTAAAGGAGTTCCAGGTTTTAATGAACAGGTCTTTATCAATACCTTGCTCTGCAACAAAGCTGGCAATTTCATCAAGGGAGGATAACTTGCGGCCTGAATTGTGTAATGCGCTAAAAATGCTGTCATGGACTTTATCTTCGGCTTGCAATGTTTCTAAGGTATAGAACAATTGGCCGTGGAGATTCCAAATACCGCCAAACATGGCAGGTACACGGACGAAGTTCACATCATCCGCTAGTTGCTTGGACCAGGGGTTGATTGTGGCTTCGAGTTGGTAGCAATGTGGGCAGCCGTACCAAAACATTTCCACAACTTCGATTTTTTCTGGCTGAGCAGTGGGCACAGGACTGCTTAGCGTTGCATAGTTGCGACCTTCTACTAGTTCTTGCGCAAAAACAGTAGACCCTATTAGGCTAGCGCCTACTAATACAGCTGACATAAGTAAGTTGCGCATGGTGAACTCCGTTACAGTAATGAGTGGCAAATAAGAGTGAAAAGTATTTTATGGACACTTTGGCCGCTATGCTAGTTCCGCATTAGCCGCCTGTGCGTTTTACGCTAACCAGCTTATTGTGGTTAGGCCAGTGCTTTGCTGTCATTCATTATAGCTAAGCTGAGCGCTAAATATACTGAGCATTCTGGCCTACACAAAGGTATTAAGCTATTAATCGGCCCTAGTGGGCGACAATGATTTTATTGCGCCCTTCACGCTTGGCTTGATACAGGGCGTCATCCGCTTTATTTAAGAGCGCCTGTGGATCAGGGTGGCCGCTGTACTGTGCCAATCCAATGCTGATGGTGATGTTGAGGGTGATCCCGCGTGGCAAACGAAAATCTTCTTCAGCTACTAATGCGCGGAGCTTTTCCGCAACTTTAGCGGCTTTTTCTGCAGTAATGTCGACGAGCAACATTAAAAACTCTTCACCACCCATGCGGAAAACATAGTCACCGCTACGGCAGCTGTTGCTCAATAAGCTGGCCAGTTGCTGCAGGGTTATATCGCCAGCTTCATGGCCGTGGCTGTCGTTAATGAGTTTAAAGTGATCAACGTCTATGGCTAGAATGCAAAAGTTACGCTTATGCTCGCGGGCATAATTGATTTCTTTGCTCATGACCACGGGTAAGAATTTACGGTTGAGTAAGTGGGTGAGTACATCACGGCCGCTTTCTAACTCGTTAACTTTGGAAAATAAATTTTCTAGGTGGTAATCAATACTGCGCATTTGCTCATGCAAGCTGCGTAGCAGTTGTTGATGCTGCTCAGGGGGTTTTTGCTCCAGCTCCAGCATGGGTAAAATGACCGTATCGATTTTTTCAATGGCGCTGCTAATTAACTCGACTTCGCCTGCACCTTCAAAAGCATGGGCACCTTTATGTCGGAACCACAAACCAAACTCCGATGCGAATAAGGTGTTTAGCTGAGAAAACTTTAAACCCATGGCCATATCGAACATGGTTTGGTTTTCCCAGTCCAGTAAGGCTGCCCGTTGTCGGTCTTTTTCGTGGGCTGAGTTTTGTGCAATAGAAAATAAGCGGTATGACTCTTCGGCGCGAGCGTTTTTATCATTGGAGGCTGAGTAGGCTTGGCTCATCACTTCCATGGCCATATCAATCAAGGCGCTAATAAAGCTTAAGGATTCTCTTTGCAGCGGCGAACTCTTGAGCAGCTGCGCTGATGTTTCTTTGAGGACGCGCGCACCGCGCAAGACTAAATGCACCGGTATATTAATGCGCGCATGCACATCACCAATATGTTTTTGCTGAGCGATAATTGGCTGTAGATCACTGTCAGCGCTTAAGCTAAATAAAGTAATCACCCAGCGCTGCATGGAGCCACTGAGGCGCTCTTGAACTTGATCGTGGGATAAAAACTGCGCTGCGGTGAGGTCCTCGAGCATGTGTTTGTAAAAGCTTGCGGCCAGCTGCGGCGCATGCTGCTCGGCTAACCGCTGCGTGTTTTGGCTAATATCTGTAGGCGTGCTCTCTAACAGAGCTTGCCATTCTTTAACAAGTTGTTCGGTCGATATCTGTGTCATGGCCAAGAGTCTAGTATGATTTCGTCTATGGTCGCAGAATCCATAGTAACTTGGCCAGAGCACGCCTTGATTAAACCAAGGTAAATTTATTTTATTCAATAAAAGTGATAAGTCCGGCATGGATATAGAGCTTGCACGCACATTCTTGGCCATCGTACGTTGCGGTAGTTTCATTGCTGCAGCGGAGCAGTTGTGCGTGACGCAAACAACAGTCACAGCTCGGGTTAAAAACCTTGAGGCACAACTCAATTGCTCGCTATTTGTGCGCAATCGAGCAGGTGCCAGTTTGACCGTGCACGGTGAACATTTTGTCCCCTATGCGCATCAGTTGCTGCAAACATGGGAGGCGGCCCGCAATGCACTGCCGTTCCCGACAGATTTACAGGTGCAACTGCACTTAGGTGCGGAAACCAGTTTATGGAATCCTTTACTGAAAGATTGGTTTATGCGCCTGACCAAGGAGCGTACCGGATATGCAGTCAATGTTGGAGTGCATGATGTGAGCACCTTGCGTAAAAAGCTTGAGAGCGGTGAGCTCGATGCTGCGCTAATGCATCAGCCGCATTATTGGCCAGGTTTGCAGGTTGAACACTTGCTGGAAGAAAAACTGATACAAGTGCAATCAGTGTTGCAGCCAGAGCCTTATATTTATGTGGACTGGGGCGACTTGTTTTGTCAGCAGCATGATGCCGTGCTCCCAGAGTATGCGCACAGTGCGTTGCGTTGTAATTTTGGTCCTTTGGCTTTGCATACTATTTTGCAAACCGGTGGTCGTGGGTATTTTCGTACCCGCGTGGTTGAGCCGCACTTAGCGGAGGGCAGTCTTGAGCGGGTGCCCCATGCCGCTGAGTTTTCTTGGCCGGTTTATCTTGTTTATGCTGAAACATCAGGTACCGCACCATTGCAGCAAGCATTGGCGGTCTTGCAAGACTTAATGCACAGCGATAGCAATTGGCTGCAAACGCAAGCAGCAGGGCTGAGTTAACCCTGAACGATCCAACCGCGGTAGAGGGCGGCAATCAGGTCGGTTTGGGTAATCATCCCAGCCAATTGTCGATGCTCATCAACCACCGGCATATAGTGCAAACCACGATCAGAGAGTAAGGTCACCAGCTCCAGCAGAGGTGTCGCAAAGCTGACGCTAAGCACCGGTGTGGTCATTATATGCTTGAGGCGCTTGTGGCGAAAATACTTCAAGTGTTGCAGACGACTGCCTGGTGCTTGCAGTTCAAAATGCTTTAACAAATCGACCAAGGTGATAATGCCTACGAGGCGTCGATGTTCATCCACTATTGGCAAGGCTTTTAGGCGGTGCTGTTTAAGCCGTAGCCATGCTTCAGCAATGGGCATCTCGGGGTGCCCTGTACGCAAATCACGGGACATAATAGACACTGCGGTCAGGTGTTCAGTGCGGCGCTTAAAGGTGTGTTGCTCGGTTAAGCGCAGCAGTTCTTCTAAGTCTTCGCGGTGCACATCCACATAGGTGCCAAATTCGTTGAGCGCTTGGTCTAAGTCTGCTTCATTAAAGCCGGTGCGCGTTGTCGGGAGAGGATCTGCGGTTTGATGAATGTTTGCCGCTACAGCTGGGGTAGGCCGTGGATAAGCGGTACCAGTTAAATTATTAAACAGTAAAGCACTGCACAGCAGCAGTAATGACTGGCTAGCCACAGGAATGACAATCTCAAAACCCTGAGCAGATAGATTGGGGCTCAGGGTAATAGCTAATGCCACCGCGCAGCTGGGTGGGTGTAAGCAGCGCAAAGCCAGCATACTGGTAATCGCGAGGCAAACGGCGGTGGCTGCGCGCAAGATAATGTCGTCAATATAGAGTGCGCAGAGTACGCCAATCACTGCCGATAACACATTGCCTGCGAGTAACGACCAAGGGTGCGCCAGAGGGGTCGCTGAGGTAACAAATAAGAGCACGGCTGATGCGCCAATGGGTGCAGCCAAGCTTAAGGCTATCTGGCTGCCAAACAGAAAATTACTGCCAAATATGGAAATTAATACACCCAGAAAAGCACCACTGGCGGCGCGTAACCATTGTTTGGGTGGAATATTTAAAGAGAGCGGGGTGAGGGCTTTAATCCATTGAGTGCGCACAGAGGTTTCCAAAAATAGACAATAAAACAGCAACAGCACATGACAGTGCTGGTGCTGAGCGTAATACGAGGGTTGCTGGCTGCTGAACCCTTAGGCTTTGAGTGCGCTTTGTTGTGCCAAATGTTCAGGCAAACAGGGACGTCCGGTTTCTTCTTCTACGCGACGTGCTGCGGGTCGATCATCGGCAAACGGCAGCATGGCCGCTTGCTCCATATCCAGCAGGCTCATATGCCGGAGGCAATAATAACCGCTAATGCTAGAGGCTAAACCGAGTAAGATAAAAAGCATTTAGACCTCCGCCGTTTGTGCGGCAGGCAACTGCTGTACTTTTGTTTGGCGCAAAGTGAGCCAAGTATTGATCAGCATAATCAGCATGCCTAAAACAAACAGTGAGCCACCGCTGAGGCGAGCGATATAACCGGCATGTGACGATTGCAGTGCCTCTACAAAGGAGTAGGACAGAGTGCCGTCATCATTAATGGCGCGCCACATTAAGCCTTGGGTAATACCGTTGACCCACATCGCTGCAATATAAATTACCGTACCTGCGGTCGCTAACCAAAAGTGCACGTTGATCAATTTTATGCTGTACATCTGCGGCAAGTTCCACAGTTTTGGGATCATGTGATAGAGGCTGCCGAAGCTGATCATGGCAACCCAACCTAAGGCGCCTGCATGCACATGGCCAATGGTCCAGTCGGTGTAGTGTGATAGGGAGTTGACGGTTTTAATTGCCATCATCGGCCCTTCGAAGGTGGACATGCCGTAGAAGGCTAAAGACACCACTAGAAAGCGTAAAATTGGATCGCTGCGCAATTTGTACCATGCGCCGGATAGCGTCATCATACCGTTAATCATGCCGCCCCAGCTGGGTGCGAGAAGAATGACTGACATGGCCATGCCCAAGCTTTGTGCCCAGTCCGGTAGCGCGGTGTAGTGTAAATGGTGCGGGCCAGCCCAAATATAAATTGAGATAATTGCCCAAAAGTGCACGATTGATAAACGGTACGAGTAAATGGGCCGCTGCACTTGTTTGGGGACAAAGTAGTACATCATGCCGAGAAAGCCCACTGACAAAATAAAGCCCACCACACTGTGTCCAAACCACCATTGCACCATGGCGTCGGTAGTGCCGGCGTAGAGTGAGTATGACTTGGTGAGGCTGACCGGGATGGCCGCGTGGTTAATGATATGCACCATCGCGGTGACGATAATAAAAGCGCCATAGAACCAGTTAGCAACATAAATATGCGATGTTTGGCGGCGTGCGATGGTGCCAAAAAATAACCACATATACATCAGCCACAGCACGGTTAAGGCAATCGCCAAAGGCCATTCCATCTCGCCATATTCTTTGGTGGTGGTGTAACCCAAGGCATAACTGATCACGGTAGCGATCAGCATCACTTGCCAGCCCCAAAAAAATAGACTTGCGGCGCTATCAGAGGGTAGGCGTGCATAGCAGGTGCGCTGCACAATATAGAAAGAGGTGGAAATCAGCGCACAGCCACCGAAAGCAAAAATAACCAAGTTGGTGTGGATTGGACGGATGCGGCCAAAGCTGCTCCAAGGTAAGTCAAAGTTCAGTGCCGGCCAAACCAGTTGCGCTGCCAAGACAGCGCCCATGCTCATCCCTAGAAATCCCCAGATTAAGGTGGCAATGGTGAATTGCTTAACCACTTTATAGTTGTAGGCGTGGGCCTGCTCGGTTGCTGTATTCATGTTGTTTCTAGCGCACACGTGTGGGTAAGTTGCGTGCCCAGTAACGTATAGCGCAGCCTCCTTCAGTGATAAAAATACCAAGCGTGAGCAGTGCCAGGGGCGGGCAATGCATCAGCAGTTGGTTGACTTAAGTCAATAACACTATGCTAGGGGGCGACATGTTTATAAACAAATGAATATTGTTGTTGTTTTATATCAATAATTTTGCATTTATCGATGTTTTAAAGATGCTTGTACAGCTTACGGCGATGCTAACGGGGTGCAGCCTTTAGTACGCAGTCCATACCCCTTTACTTTGCTGTTCGCAGGCAGGTTTCAGGTACTGTGCATCTGTGGCGACGCCGTAGTAGTGAATGTCTTGCTGATAAGGCACACCAGCGGCTTGCGCGCTGCGGCATATGCCAAAGGCACCTATTGGGCATTGCTCAACAAAAGTGACAGTGGTTTTTTGCCCTTTGAGCTGTGGCTGACAAAAACCAGTTTTAAACAGCTGCTCAGGAATGCTGCGGTTTTGTTGGCAAATCTTGACCTGCACGCGCTGATCAACCGATTCAATGATGCAAGCTTGAGCAAAAATATTTTGACTGATCAATAACAGCAGTAAGACAAAACAAGCGCGCATTGAGGGCTCCAACAAGTGTGTGAATTGCAGTCATCTTAACTAAGCCATGGGCTGGCGTGAAGTGACGGGCAGATTTAATGCATTTTTGCTAAGGTGGCGGCTTATTTTGCACTACTAGGAAATTTGTTCAGCATGTTGCAGCACATACCCACCCATGTAATTTGCGGCTCTTTAGGTGCTGGTAAAACCAGTGTTTTACGTAGTTTACTGGCCCAGCGCCCCAGCCATGAGCGCTGGGCAGTATTGATCAATGAGTTTGGCGACATTGGTTTAGACAGTGCTTTATTGGGTGGCGAGCAGGAGGGCGTCAGCTTTACTGAAGTTGCCGGTGGTTGCGTGTGTTGTGTCAATGGCGTGCCTTTTCAGGTGGCACTCGTGCAGTTATTGCGCAAGGCCAAACCCGATCGTTTGTTTATTGAGCCGTCTGGTTTAGGGCATCCATTGCAGCTCTTAGAACAACTGCGTGATGTACCTTGGCTGGATGTACTGGCAGTGCAGCCTGTCGTTGTAGTGCTTGATGCCCAGAGTAGCACTCTTGATTCTGCGGTAACTGCTATTGAGCCGGCGTTACTGGCGCAAACAGAGCTGTGCGTGCTGAATAAATGCGATAACTTTACTGCGGCGCAAGAACAACAATGGCAACAGGCTTTGGCACCGCTTACAGTACAGTGCACGCGTCAAGGGCAGCTGGCGTATAAGCAGTTACCTGGGCATGAGCAGCAAGTAGGGCAAGTTCCTGTGGCAGATCCTTTTGCCGCTGCTAGCGCGCAACAATTGGGCACAGTATGGGCTGACCCACAGCAGCCGTTGTGTTCCGTCAATGCGCAAACAGAAGCTTGGAGCGTGGGCTGGCGCTGGCATCCTACACAGCAATTTGATTTGTTACGGGTACAGCTGTGGTTGACGCAAATGTCTTGGCAGCGCGCGAAGTGTGTGCTGCAGACGAATGCGGGATGGTTATCGGCCAATGCTGTCGATGGTCAGAGTTTGCATTGGCAAAATACTGAATGGCGTAAAGACTCACGTTTGGAGCTGATTTTTAGTCAGGCCCAAGATCCGCAGCAATTAACCGCTGAGCTCAGCGCTTGTCGCGTGACGCTGTAATTGCGCAGTAAAAAAACAATAAGGATCAACACTCCATGAACTTGCAAGCTTGGTCGTACACCACCTCGGCACAACTGACATTACGCGGTTGGCACAGCCCGCCTTCAGGTAAACCCGTCTTGCATTTTTTACATGGCAATGGCTTTTGTGGCCGAGTCTATACCCCTCTTTTACAACTGCTCAGCGCAGATTTTGATTTGTGGCTGTGTGATATTCAAGGCCATGGGGACAGTGATGCCGGCACACGTTTCTTAGGCTGGAACCGTAATGGAGAACTGGCTATCGAGGCTTTTCAGGCGCAGCGAGAAATGTTTGCCGATGTACCTGTGTATGCCGTAGCTCACAGTCTAGGCGGGGTGATTACCAGCTTAATGTTGGCGCAATACCCGCAACTGTTCAGCCGTGCGGTCCTGCTGGATCCAGTGATTTATACTCCAGCTCTGCAAATGTTTATGAAAAGCTCAGAACGCTTGCGTTTAACTGCTTTTAATAAGCTGGCCAGCCGCACGCGTGCGCGCCGTCAGCACTGGCCCGATCGACAAGCTGCGTATGCTGGATTAACTGGGCGTGGCGCTTTTAAAGGTTGGAGTGCGGCAGCGTTGTGGGCGTTTGTGGAGAATGCGTTGCGTCCGGCGGAGCAGGGCGGAGTTGAACTCAAGTGCTCAGCAGAGCTGGAAGCAACTATTTTTAGCTCCGCACCGAATGGCTTATGGCGTGCGCTTGGCAAGGTGCAAACACCGCTGTTGATGTTGTATGGCGCCGAGACTTTCCCTTTTGTCATCAAGTCAGCTGCCCTTTGGCGTCAACGCAATAGTCTGGTGACGACTGAGCAAGTTCGCGGTGGGCACTGTTTTATGCAGCAATACCCAGAGCCAACAGCACAGCGGGTGCGTGAGTATCTATTGGCTGCTAGGGATTAAACTGGCGAGCCAGTTCTTTCAGAGCTTGTTCCGCATCCAGTACGCGCTGCAAAGCTTGCTGGGCAATATCTGCGGATAAGCCTAAGCGCTGATACAAACTGTCGGGAATGCTGCTGTCATGCACACAACCAATACCATGTTGTGCCAATAGGCTTTGAGCTAAACAGCTGAGATTGGCGTAGCTGGCATAGTTGCCTTGATAATTGGGGTTGTCTTGGAAGCGTAAAGCACAGACCAGTTCTTCGGGCACATTCCAGCACTGCATTAGCCAGGCCCCCATCTGTTCACGGGTGATACCGAGCAAATAGTACTCAATGGTGCTGTGACTTAGATGTAAGTTAACTTCTAGTGAGCGGCACACCAAAGAAAAGTGCGGGGGGAAGACGTGAGCCAATAAGGCAAAACCAAAGTTGTGCAATAAGCCACCAAGGTAAGCGAGGCCACTCTCAGGCTTTTTCTCTACCGGCATGCAGCGTGCTAAACCTTCGATCAGGGCTGCGGTATAGATAGCTTGTTGCCAATAGGGCGTGCAGTGCAGGGGCTGGTCTTGCGGAATACTTAAGTTCTTACCCAGCGAGAGCCCTAGCGCGAGGTTAATAACTAAGTCAAAACCTAACACACGCACTATGGCATCTTCTACCGAGCGTATTTTGCCGGGGGCGGCATAATAAGGCGAAGCTGCCCAGCTAATCACCTGTGCAGCTAAAGGCGGGTCAGTCTCAACAATGGCGGCCAGTTCATCCACACCTGCTAATGGGTCAGCGCGTAGGCGCAAGACTTTTTTGGCAGTGGAGCTGAGTAGGGGAATTTCTAATGTTTCCTCTAAACGGCGGTGAATTCTGCGTGAGGTTAAGCGAATTACCGCATGTTCAATACCTGCTGCATCGCTGGATACCGCACTGTCGTTCGGCTGCTGGCTGGTAATAGGTTCGGCGCATGTCACTCTTTGACTGACCTTAAACAAGCGTTCTAAAGCTGCCGGATCTATCCCTAACAACAAGCCCGGTACACCGCTATCGAGATAAGCCATGGGTTGCATGAATATTTTTGGGTCACAGAGGCTGGCTTGGTTAAACAGTTTCGGTAATGCCGGTAGCGTATCTAGGCCATAACGGCTGAGTAGTTGTGCCACTGCAGCAATCGGCATTGCTTGCCATTGTGTTTGTGTGGCGCTATTGAGCTTGGCTAGATCAAGAATGTGGCTGCGGGGGAAAACGACCAGTAACTCTTTGCTGTGTTCTTGTACTAAGACTGCATGCAAGCGCTGTGCAGCGTTGACGGCACTGCTAGGGTGCAAGCTAAAGGCTATGCCATTGGCTTCGAGTAGTGTTCTGATAACAGCGGGTAACGCTGCTGGGTTGGCGGGCGTGGTGGTTGAATCAGGCATAACAGTACTCTACAAACGTATACAGTCCAAAAGAGGATATCCTACAGCGCAGGTTATTGCTGCACTGTTCATACCTGCCCATATTGCTGACCATGTTTGAGCCAGCGCTCTAGGAGTGGGCTGACATGCTGTGGCCAATGCTCTAGTAGTGCGCAGGCGGCCTCGCGTACCGCTGGCAATAAGGGCGCATCGCGCATTAAGTCTGCCACTTTAAATTGCAGTAAGCCGGTTTGTCGAGTGCCGAGCATTTCGCCGGGGCCACGCAGTTCTAAATCTTTTTCAGCAATCAGAAAACCATCGTTGGTTTCGCGCATAATGGCTAAACGCTCGCGGCCAATCTGTGATAAAGGCGCGTGATACAGCAGTACGCAATGGCTAGCAGTGCTGCCGCGACCCACTCGGCCACGCAACTGGTGCAGCTGTGCGAGCCCCAGACGCTCAGGATTTTCAATAATCATTAAGCTGGCGTTGGGCACATCCACACCCACTTCAATAACCGTAGTGGCCACTAATAATTGCAGTTCACCTTGTTTAAACGACTCCATCACTGCGGCTTTTTCTGCGGCTTTCATGCGCCCGTGAATTAAGCCGACTTTTTGCCCAGCCAGCGCTAAGGTTAAGTCAGTAAAGGTGCTTTCTGCTGCTTGGCAGGTGAGCTCTTCAGACTCTTCGATCAGGGTGCAGACCCAATAGGCTTGACGGCCTTCGAGGCAGGCCGCGCGCACTCGCTCAATCACTTCAGGGCGGCGACTATCGCTCAGTACTAAGGTGTTGACTGGGGTACGTCCCGGCGGTAATTCATCTAAGACAGAGGTGTCTAAATCTGCGTAAGCGCTCATGGCTAAAGTACGCGGGATGGGGGTGGCGGTCATAATCAGCTGGTGTGGGCTGGAAAGACCATCAACGCCTTTTTTGCGTAAGGCT
The DNA here is from genome assembly GCF_027498055.1 of Denitrificimonas caeni. Classification (GTDB taxonomy): domain Bacteria; phylum Pseudomonadota; class Gammaproteobacteria; order Pseudomonadales; family Pseudomonadaceae; genus Denitrificimonas. Next base: position 241,695 of record NZ_CP114976.1, on the reverse strand, counting down.
AAGCGTTGCTGCACACCAAAGCGGTGCTGCTCATCAATAATGGCTAAGGCCAGGTTATGAAACTGTACTTCATCTTGAAACAGCGCATGAGTGCCGACCACCATGGGTACACCGCTGGCGATTTGCTCCAGAGCCTTGCTGCGCGCTTTACCTTTGAGCTTGCCGGCTAACCAGGCCACTTCGATATTGAGCGGCTGCAACCATTTACTAAAGTTAATAAAGTGTTGCTCAGCAAGAATTTCCGTGGGGGCCATTAAGGCCACTTGATAACCAGCCTCTAAAGCTTGCAGGGCAGCTAAAGCAGCAACCACGGTTTTACCAGCGCCCACATCACCTTGGACGAGGCGTAGCATGGGTGCATCTTGGGCAAGGTCCCAAGCAATTTCTGCACCTACTCGCTGCTGCGCGCCGGTTGGGGCAAAGCCGAGGTTGTTGAGGAAAAGCTGCGGCAGCTTCTGCGCTGGGGGCAGTTGTGGTGCGCGCTGCTGGCGCAAACTGGCGCGCACCCGTTGAATCGACAACTGGTGGGTCAGCATTTCTTCAAAGGCTAAACGTTGTTGCGCCCAGTGCACACCTTCTGCCAGCTCTTCTAAGTCGGCATCTGGTGGCGGCTGATGCAGATAGCGGATGGCTTGCTCTAGCGAGCCTAAGCCGTACTCTTTAATGAGTGGTGCTGGCAGCCAGTCAGGTAAACTATGGGCGTTGAGAAAGCTTAAAGCCTGCACACAGAGGTCACGTAAGCGCAGTTGCGTGAGGCCTTCGGTGGTGGGGTAGATAGCGGTTAAAGTGCTGTGCAGCGGTGGCTCTTCATTACCATTGTGTACGCGGTATTCCGGATGATAAATTTCCAGACCAGTGGCACCAGGGCGAACTTCACCATAGCAACGCACTTGTACACCTTTAGCTAAGGCGTTTTTCTGCGCCATGCTGAAGTGAAAGAAACGCAAGGTTAAGCCGCCACTGCCATCTTGAATGCGTACTAATAAACTGCGGCGCTTGCCCATCACCACATTAGCGGCCATCACTACACCAGCCACCACTGCATCTTGGCCAGGGCGTAGCGCGCCAATGGGCGTGATACGGGTGCGGTCTTGGTAACGGGAGGGTAAGTGAAACAGCACGTCTTGCAGATTTTCTAGGCCAACTTTAGCCAGCTTTTCCGCGAGCGCCGGCCCAACACCTTTAAGTACAGTCACCGGAGTATGTACCAGTAAATCGCTCATGCTTATTGCTCGTTATAGACTTGTGCTGCATCGCACTGACGAATCGCATCCATCAGCACATCAATGGCTTTGGGGCGTGGAAAAGTCGCGCGCCAAGCAATGGCGACAGTGCGGGTAGGGACTGGATCAGCAAATGGGCGTACTTCGATGACACCTTCGGCATAGCGGTGATTCTCCACTGCCGATAATGGCAAGACAGAAACGCCTAAGCCTGAGGCCACCATATGCCGAATGGTTTCTAAGGAGCTGGCTTCCACGGTGGTGTAGCGGTGCTCAGGATCGCTCGGCAGCATAACCGGGCAAGCTTCCAGTACTTGATCGCGAAAGCAGTGCCCTTCGCCCAGTAGCAATAGGCTCTTATCGTTGAGCATATCGTTATCAATGCTGTCTCTTTTGGTCCATGGGTGCTCTGCCGGCAGCAGTACACAAAAAGGTTCTTTATAGGCAACTTTAGTGAGGACATCAGCGTCTTGATAAGGCAGAGCGATGATAATCACATCCAGTTCGCCCTTGCGCAGTTTCTCACGCAGTACATGGGTGAAGTTTTCTTCGATATACAGGGGCATTTCCGGAGCGCTGCGGTGCAGCAGGGGAATCATTTGCGGAAATAAGTAAGGGCCAACGGTGTAAATAGCGCCGACCCGTAATGGTGCTGCCAGCTGGTTTTTGCCTGCTTGTGCAAGCTCTCGAATGGCTTGCGCTTGCTCCAGTACACGCTGGGCTTGGGCAACAATGGCTTCGCCAACTGGGGTAATTCGCACTGCACTCTTGCTGCGCTCAAAAATCAGTACGCCCAAGTCCTCTTCAAGCTTCTTGACTCCCACAGATAAAGTGGGCTGGCTGACGTGGCATTGTTCGGCTGCACGGCCAAAGTGTCGAGCTTGAGCTAAAGCGACAATATAACGAAGTTCGGTAAGGGTCATAGTCAATTCCCATTAGGATTGCCGTTAGCATAGCTGTTACATTAAAAACTGACCAATAATTCTCAAGAGTCAGCGTTAGTATGGAGTGCATCAGTATGCCTAAACAGGTCCGCGCGGTGGTAGTCGGTTGTGGTGATATTGGCAGCCGCGTAGCAGTGTTGCTACAGCAGCAAGGTTGGCAGGTCTATGGTTTACGGCGCAATACTGCCCATTTACCTGCACACATATTGCCCATTAGCGCAGACCTATATCAAGCAGAATGCCCGCGCGCTTGGCCGCAAGAACCGATAGATTATGTGGTGTATGCCATGGCTGCACAGACAATGAGCGAAGACGGTTATCAGCAGGCGTATGTGCAAGGTCAGCGCCATCTATATAGCTGGCTGGCACAGCATCAGCAGCAACCGAAGCGTATTGTTTTTGTTTCCAGTACCAGTGTTTATGGGCAGAGTGATGGCAGCTGGATTGATGAGCAGTCGCCTACCAAACCGGCGCGCTGGTCTGGGCAGATCATGTTGGAGGCTGAACGCTGCGCTATGGGCAGCGGGTATCCAGCCACGGCGGTGCGCTTGAGCGGTATTTATGGACCAGGGCGTAATATGCTGATTCGCCGTGTGCGCGAGGGGTATCATGCGCCGCATTTGCACAGCTTTACCAATCGGATTCATGCCGATGATGCGGCCAGTTTAATTGCCACAGTTTTACAGGCGGATGCCCAAGGGCAGGCTGTGGAATCAGTATATTTAGGTGTGGATAACGCGCCCGTTGAGCAGGCAGAAGTGGTGGCTTGGTTGCAGCAGCAGTTGGGCGTGAGCAGTGTGCCAGACTTGGTTTTAAAGCCGCGCTCTGGGAGTAAGCGCTGCAGTAATGCGCGGGCGCGGGCTTTAGGCTGGCAACCAATATACGCCAGTTACCGTGCAGGCTATGCGGTGCAGCTGGCAGAGCTTTCTGAGTAGCTACTGCACCGCATCGTAGGATTTAGCCCAAGTACAATATGGCATCCATTTCTACACAGGCGTTACGTGGCAAGGACGCTACGCCCACTGCTGCACGGGCAGGATAAGGTGCGTTGAAGTAGCGCGCCATAATTTCGTTGAGCGTGGCAAAGTTAGCCAAGTCAGTTAAGAAAATGTTGAGCTTAACAGTGTTGTCCAGTGAGCCGCCTGCAGCTTCGGCCACAGCTTTGAGGTTTTCAAATACTTGCACCGTTTGCTGCTCAAAGCCTTCGACCATTTCCATGGTGGTTGGATTGAGTGGGATTTGTCCAGATAAATACACAGTGTTTTCGACGCGCACCGCTTGTGAATAGGTGCCAATTGCGGCGGGTGCGTTTTCGGTGCTGATGATGGTTTTGCTCATGCTGTACTCCGTTATCTAAAAATCCGTGCGCCAAGGCTCGACAGCAAGCCCAGTAGCGCTCGGGATAAAAATGATTATGCGCGCATACGGGTAATGCGTGAGACCCCAGCAAGACCGCGTAATTTACGGATAATTCGCGCCAAGTGCACACGGTCACGTACGCTGATGCCAAGCTGAATGACACTGATACGGCCATCGCGCTCATCGACGCTGATTTTATCAATATTGGCATCGGCTTCGCTGATAGTGCTGGCTAATAGGGCGATTAAGCCGCGCTGGTGAGCCAGTTCAATGCGTAATTCAACATTAAATTCGCTATCAATATCTTTCGCCCAAGTCAGTGGAATGCACTTTTCCGGATTATTGCGGAACTCAGCAATATTTTTACAGCTGTCCCGATGCACCACCATGCCTTTGCCGGCAGATAAGTGGCCGACAATGATGTCACCGGGAATGGGTGTGCAGCAGCGTGCGTAGTTGAGCACTAGGCCTTCGGTGCCGCGGATTACCAGTGGCCCATCGGCAGCTAAAGGATTGGCTGCGGATTCTTCGCTCGACAGTAAGCGCCGGGCAATTACATGCGCTGTGCGATTACCGAGACCGATCTCTTCGAGCAGGTCATCACGTTCATCTTGATGGTTTTCTTGGAGCAGCGCTTGTAAGCGTGCTTCTGGAATATCGTCAAGGCGTGCGCCTAAGTTATCAAGGGCTTTGCTCAGTAAGCGGAGGCCTAAACTGACGGACTCCTCGCGGCGTTGCTGTTTCAGCGCGTGACGAATATGCGTACGGGCTTTACCGGTGACAACAAAATTGAGCCAATTAGGATTAGGCTGGGTATTAGGTGCAGTGATCACTTCAACTGTGGCACCGCTTTCTAATGCTTGCGATAAGGGCGCAAGGCGACGATTGACTCGGCAGGCAATGCAAGTGTTACCCACGTCAGTATGCACTGCATAGGCAAAGTCCACTGGGGTGGAGCCTTTGGGCAGTTCCATGATGCGGCCTTTGGGGGTGAACACATAGACTTCATCAGGGAATAAATCGATTTTAACGTTTTCAATAAACTCTAATGAGTTGCCGGCATTTTGTTGCAGTTCTAGTAAGCCTTGTACCCACTGGCGGGCGCGGGCGTGGTTATTGCGGCGACCGTCTTCTTCAGTTTTATACAACCAGTGCGCAGCAATACCGTTATTGGCCAGCTCTTCCATTTCCTTGGTGCGGATTTGAATCTCAATGGGTACCCCATGCATACCAAATAAAGTGGTGTGCAAAGATTGGTAACCATTGGCTTTAGGAATGGCAATGTAATCTTTAAAGCGGCCGGGAAAAGGTTTGTAGAGATTATGTACAGCGCCTAACACGCGATAACAGGTATCCACTTTGTCGACGACAATGCGAAAGGCATACACATCCATAATTTCAGCGAACGCTTTACGTTTGCCACGCATTTTTTGATAAATGCTATACAGATGTTTTTCGCGACCGCTGACTTCACCGGGTAAACCTTCGCGCTCTAAGCAATGGGCGATGGATTCTTGGATTTTGTTGACGATTTCTTTGCGATTGCCGCGCGAGCTTTTTACCGCGGATTGAATACGCGCAGCCCGCATGGGGTACATGGCTTTAAAGCCGAGGTCTTCAAACTCTGCATAAATGCGGTTCATGCCCAAACGGTTGGCGATTGGCGCGTAAATTTCGAGAGTCTCTTTCGCAATACGGCGGCGTTTTTCCGCATTTAACGCACCAAGAGTGCGCATATTGTGCAGACGGTCGGCCAGCTTAACCAAAATCACGCGAATATCGCGGGCCATGGCCATAGCCATTTTTTGAAAGTTTTCTGCTTGGGCTTCGGCTTTGGTGCCGAATTTCATTTGGGTTAATTTAGTTACACCGTCCACAAGCTCGGCCACGCTTTCGCCAAACTGCGCGACTATGGCTTCTTTGGGAATGCCGGTGTCTTCAATTACGTCATGCAGCATGGCGGCCATCAAACTTTGATGGTCCATGTGCATATCGGCCAAAATAGTTGCCACTGCTAGCGGGTGAGTAACATAGTGCTCACCACTGCTGCGTAACTGACCATCGTGCGCTTGCTCGGCATAATAATACGAGCGGCGTACCGCATTGACTTGGTCTTGACTTAAATAAGCTGTTAACTGCCCAGTTAGGCGATCTAAAGCAGGCATAGCTCACCTCCTGATAGCAATAATTCCTTATTTACGCAGTAAGTCACCTGCATTTGAATCTGCGTGCTTATTTGTCATCAAAAGCTGCAAACAAAGGTTCGTCAGCAGTCAGAGCTTCTTCTGCAGCAATCATTGCATCGTCCACTAGACCTGCAGCAATTTCACGCAAAGCTAAAACGGTAGGTTTGTCGTTTTCAACAGGCACTTTAGGCTCTTTACCACCAGTAGCTAATTGGCGTGCGCGCTTAGTGGCCAACATCACTAAAGCAAAGCGGTTATCAACGTGTTCTAGGCAATCTTCAACAGTAACGCGAGCCATAGTATTCCTCACAGAAAAAATAGCGCCAAAAAAAGGCGCAAATATGGGCATAGTTTAAGAAATTAAGCTCGACAAAGAAAGGGGATTGCCATCTTTGTCGCGCAGGTACCACTATCCTAGCAGGTCGGATAGCAGTTGTGTGTGACGTTTTTGCTGAGTGCTCAGCAATAACTGATTGGAACGAAAGATTGCTTTTAGGTCTTCCAGCGCCGTGGAGAAATTATCGTTGATCACAATGTAGTCGTATTCAACGTAATGGCTCATCTCAGTAATGGCCTGCTGCATGCGCGATTCGATCACATCATCAGCATCTTGCCCGCGATTGTGCAGGCGCTGGCGCAGGTCTTTATGGGTCGGCGGCAAAATAAAAATAGACTTGGCGTCGGGTACTAACCTGCGTACTTGTTGCGCACCTTGCCAGTCGATTTCTAGAATCAAATCATAGCCTTTCGCCAGAGTTTGTTTCACCCAAGAGTGCGAAGTACCGTAAAGGTTGCCGAAAACTTCAGCGTGCTCTAAAAAGTCACCCTGCTCAAGCAGCTTAATAAACTCTTCCCGTGGGGTGAAGTGGTAGTTGACGCCATCCACTTCACCAGGACGCATCGCACGGGTTGTATGTGACACCGATACCCGTACCTGTGCCATAGCATCCATTAGTGCTTTTACTAAACTTGTTTTTCCTGCACCCGATGGTGCGGAGACAATATAAAGCGTCCCAGTAGTGGCCATGCAATACCTATAAAAATTTAAAACAGCGTTGACAAATACAGTACCAGCTGTGTTCTGAGAGCTTGTCTAGTCAAGGCAAGTTCAGCTGTTAAAGCTTACGGCTGATGACTCAGTATTGCGCATATTCTAACAGTAAATACTGCAGCGCTTCATCTGTAATCCACAGCACTGCTTTTATCCAATTTTAGCGATAAGTACTGGCAATTAAACTGACCATAGTCTCGGCAGCGCCAATATGGGGCAGTACTTTAATTATTTTGTCAGGCCACTTTTCCTGCATTGCTGCAATTTCACGTGGCACATCGTTCACCACATGGGTGCCCGAGGACAGAAAATAAGGCAGTACGCTGACTTCATCGACGCCATTATTGAAACACGCATCAAGGGCGCTTTCTATTGAGGGTGTTGCCAGCTCAAAAAACGCTACTTGTACATTGTCTACGGCCAGTTGTAAGTGCTCTGCGACTCTGGTGGCCAGCACTCTAACTTCCTCGTTGGAGGCGTCACGGCGGCTACCGTGGGCGACAATTAACAATCTTTTCATGGGTGTGTATCCTGTGCGGCAGTGCTTATTTAGAGCGGCAATAGTAGCGCTTGTACTGGGTATTGTCCTGAGTCGGTTGCTCAACAAAAACAGCTTCTGCATAGTAGGGGCTAATTTAGCCATGGGTTGTATGGTTGGCTTAGGCTTAAATATGCAGTCTGAGCATCATAAATAGAGTGCTGTGCATTCAGCCCAATTTGCTATTGCAGTACTGCTTGACTAAACATTTGTTAAATTTATCAGAGAAGGGCAAGTCCATTATGGGTGCTTATTACCAGCTTATTGGCCGGCAAACAGATGCAGATGGTGCTGTCACCGCTAAGTATCGCTCAACCATCCATGCGCAAGGTGCTTGGAACGAGAATGAGCAACATATGGCGCCTGCCAGCGGCATTATCGCCGCCGAATTAGAGCAGTTTCAGCCCCGTGATGATGTGCGTATTGGCCGTATCAGTTACGATATTTTTGGCCTGATTGCTGCCGGTGAATTTGTCATTACCACGCGGGTGGTGCGCCCTGGTAAAACCATTGAGCTGCTTGAGGCAGAAATGCAAGCCAAGGGTCGCACCTGCATCGTGGCTCGCGCTTGGCGGATGTGTGTGCAAGACAGCTCGGCAGTTGCCGGCTTAGAGGATCAAGGCATTGCGCAGCCTGATACGCTAGCGCAGTGGCATGGTATGTCACGCTGGCCCGGTGGTTTTATTCAAAGCTTGGAGGCCCGTATTGGGGCAAATTACCGAGCGGGTAAAGGGGTTGTTTGGCTTAATAACGCAAAAGATATGGTTGAAAACCAGCCAACCACCGACTTTGTTCACTTAATGGGCATGGTGGATACTGCAAACGGTATTGTACCGCGTCAGGGCGATGACTTTGCTTGGGCTTTCCCGAATTTAGATTTGCAAATCCACTTGCACCGCTTCCCTACTGGTCGCTGGCTGGGCTTACAAGCTACGCAGCAGTTCGGTAGCGATGGCATTGGTTTAACCAGCGCTATTTTGCATGATGTGCAGGGCCCGTTTGGCCGCAGCGAGCAGATTTTGACCCTCAGAAAAATTCGCTAGCTTAATTGACAGCTGCAGGCCATGCAGCTGTCAGTTCGTGGATAAATTACCGTGTTGTGGCTGGTTTTAGATGACTGGATTGATCAACAAAAATCAGCTGGTCGGTAGCAAAACCCAGTTCACTCATCTTTGCCACTAACCGCGCTTGCTGTTCTGGCGGCAAAGTGGGCGTGCGCGACAGTAACCACAGATAAGATTTATCAGGGCCGCTCACTAGTGAGTATTGATAGTCTTGGTCTAAGTCGAAAATAATATAAGAACCATAAAAAGGGCCAAAGAACGACACTTTTAGATAGCCCGTGTGCTCATCTTCAACAAAGTAAGCCTTGCCTTGTGCCTCTCCCCATTCTTGTTGTGCTGTTTTAAAGCCACGGTTGAGCACTTTGATACCGCCGTCATCGCGCATGCTGTACTCGGCAGTCACCTGCTGCATACCGCGCTCAAAAGAGTGGTCGAGGCGAGCAATTTCATACCATGTGCCTAAATAGCGCTCGGCCTGAAAATCTTTAACCGGCTCAATACCCTCAGGTATAGAGACGCAGCCTGTAAGCAGAAAAACTAGTGCAGTCATTAAATAGCGCATGGGGTGTAACTCCTCAGGTTGTGCAGCCTAGCATCGGTTTTTTCGGAAAAGCTATACATAAAGTGCTGGTGTACAAGAATATTCCTGTGCATTATAGCTGCGTGTATAAGATTTTGCAGCGGTTACTGACTGTTATTATCGCCTGCTAGGCATTGTTGAGTGCGTGTACTGATGAAGAAAACCCATTTACCAGAAAAGCTCTGCCCAGTGTGTCAGCGCCCCTTTGCTTGGCGGAAAAAATGGGAAAAAGATTGGCCGCAGGTTAAATACTGATCTAAACGCTGCGCAGGCCAGCGTTGATTACCCGGTGCTCAACATGACTAAAACTTATCAGCGCTTGCGCTTAATTCTTGGCGATCAGCTCAATGCCAGCCATTCGTGGTTCCAAGATAAAGACCCCGACACGCTGTATTTGATCGCGGAGCTGCGCCAAGAAACCGATTATGTGGTGCACCATGTGCAAAAAATCTGTGCGTTTTTTGCCGGGATGCAGCAATTTGCGCAAGCCTTAAATACGGCTGGCTTTAATGTGCTGCATTTGGATTTAGATGACACCCAAGCTTTTAATGATTTACCGCACTTGCTGACGGTGCTGCTGGATGTGCATCAAATCCAGCATTTTGAATATCAGCTGCCCGATGAATACCGTGTACGCCAGCAACTGGCGGAGTTTAGTGCGCAATTGCGCATCAGCAGTCAGGGTGTGAGCAGTGAACACTTTTACTTAAGTGATGATGAGTTGCCGCGTTATTTTAGTGCAGGTAAGAAGCACCGTATGGAAGCCTTCTACCGTAAAATGCGCCAACGTTTCGCTATTTTAATGGACGGTGACGGCCAGCCTGAGGGCGGGCAGTGGAACTTTGATGCCAATAACCGCAATAAACTTAAAGCCAGCGATTTGTCCAGCGTGCCGCAGCCGTTGGTCTTTAGTAATGATGTCAGCGAGATTCTTGTGCGCCTTGAGCGCCATAACATTAAAACCATGGGGCAGGCACACAGCAGTTTACTGTGGCCGGTCAATCGTCAGCAGGCTAAAGAGTTGCTGGATTACTTTTGCCGTTATTGCTTGCCACTGTTTGGCACCTTTCAAGATGCGATGACTGGGCAACTCAAGCAGCGCGGCAATAATCGCCAGTGGAGTTTGTATCACTCGCGTTTGTCGTTTGCCCTGAACAGCAAAATCATCAGCCCGCAGTTGGTGGTGGATACGGTGCTGGCCCATTACCGCGCCCAGCAAGGGCAATTACTCTGCGCTGAACCACGCATTGATATCGCTCAGGTGGAAGGCTTTATTCGGCAGATTCTCGGCTGGCGCGAGTTTGTTCGTGGCGTCTATTGGCTCAATATGCCGAACTACGCCAGCCTCAATGCGTTATCCGCGCAGCGCAGCTTGCCGTCGTGGTTCTGGACCGGTAAGACTCAGATGAAGTGCATGCAACAGGCGATTGAGCAGTCGTTAGAGTTTGCCTACGCGCACCATATTCAGCGCTTGATGATTACCGGTAATTTTTGCCTGTTGGCCGGTATTGATCCGGATGCAGTGGATGCCTGGTATCTGGGTGTGTATATCGATGCGTTGGAATGGGTGGAAATGCCCAATACCCGTGGCATGAGCCAGTTTGCTGATGGCGGTATTGTCGGCTCAAAAGCCTATGCGGCCAGTGGTAGTTATGTCAATAAAATGAGTGATTATTGCGGCTCTTGTCATTACAAAGTGAGCAAAATCACCGGTGCTGATGCCTGTCCGCTGAATGCCTTGTATTGGCACTTTATGCAGCAACAGCAAGCCGCCTTGGGTAATAATCCGCGCAATGCCATGGTCTACGCCAATTGGCGCAAGAAAACGCCTGAGCAACAGCAAGCAATCTTGGCCCGTGCTGAAGAGTGCCTTGCTGATCTTGAGCAGCTTTAGCTATGACGCTGGCGGTGGTGTGGCTCAAACGTGATTTGCGCCTGAGCGATCATCAACCTTTGCTGGACGCCGCCGCCACTGGCTTACCGGTGCTGCTGTTGTACTGTTTTGAGCCCATGTTGTTGCAGGATAGGCATTACTCAGCGCGGCATTGGCGCTTTGTGCGTGAGTCGCTGCAAGATATTCAGCAACGTGTACCGCTGGGCAGTTTGTATGTGATCAAGCACGACGTGCTCAGTACCTTGAGTCAGTTGCATCAACGTTTTGGCATTGCTCAGCTGTTTTCCCATCAAGAAGTGGGCTTAGATAACACCTTTGCGCGTGATCAAGCGGTGCAAACCTGGTGTGATCAGCAGGCTGTGCTGTGGCATGAAGCGCCCTATGCCGCGGTGGTGCGCGGCTTAAAACAGCGCGATCACTGGGATACACATTGGAAAAAAGTGATGCGCGCACCCTTGGCTGATGTGGATTTGGCACGGGTGAACTGGTTTTGCGCGACCACTGAGTTAAGCAACTTTAAGTGCGTCAACGATTACCCCGCAGCGCGTGATACAAACTTTCAAGAGGGCGGCGAGCAGGCGGCGCATGCTGTGTTAGCGTCGTTTTTCCAGCAGCGCGGTAAAAAGTACTTTGGCTCGATTTCCAGTCCAGAGCTAAGCCAAACCCATTGCTCACGTTTATCTGCTTATTTAGCTTGGGGCAATCTTAGTCTGCGTCAGGTCTATCAAACCTTGTTAGCGCATTGGCAGACGCCCGGCTGGAAACGCAGTTTAGTCGCGTTTAGTGCGCGCCTGCATTGGCATTGTCATTTTATTCAAAAGTTCGAAAGCCAAAGTGATATGCAGTTTTATCCGGTCAACAGCGGTTATGACTTACTGCCGCGCGTGACCGGTGAGTTGGCTGAGCAACGCTTGCTGGCGTGGCAGCAAGGGCAAACGGGTATTCCGATGGTGGATGCTTGTATGCGCAGCTTGCAGCACACCGGCTATTTGAACTTTCGCATGCGTGCCATGTTGGTGAGCTTTTTATGCCATCACTTAGAAGTGGATTGGCGCCATGGCGTGCAACATTTGGCGCGTTTATTTTTAGATTTTGAACCGGGGATTCATTTTGCCCAGTTTCAAATGCAAGCGGGCGTCACCGGTATTAATACCATCCGCATTTATAGCCCAGCCAAGCAAGGTGAGGATAAAGACCCCGAAGGCCGCTTTATAAGGCAATGGGTGCCAGAGTTGGCCAGCATTCCTGCGCCGCTGATTCATCAACCTTGGCTGCTCTCGCCGATGGAATGCTTGATGTACAACGTTGAGTTGGGCGTGGATTATCCGCAGCCCATTGTCGATCTCAAACACAGCTATGCCAAGGCGCAAGAGCTCTTATGGGGCTGGCGCGAACGCCCTGAAGTGCAGCGTGAAAACTACCGTTTACTCAAGCGTCATGTGCGTTTAGCTGCCAGTGGTAGCGCTTAATAATGGTGTTTGTGTGGTGTGCTTTTTTGAAAGGCTTGCTGGCTTCAGCTAGAATGCGTGGCGCAGGCGGAAACCGTGGCTCTGCAGCAAGGAGCGTTCTTTTCTTGCATCTCAATCTGTTTTTTCGACCGGGACGGACCGGCTCTTAATCTAAGAGCTGCATGCTGCTCTGTGGAGTTTTAATTGATTGCCTTAAGTCCGATTAAACGTCGTTTGCTGTACGTCAGTGTGTTTGAGCTATTGGGCATTGTCTTTGCCACCTTGGTGCTAATGGCGCTCAGTGGCGGTGATGCCAAACAATCCTTGCCGGTGGCGGTGATTGTCTCGACCGCAGCGGTTGTATGGAACTTTATTTACAACACCTTGTTTGAAGCTTGGGAGGCGCGCAAGCAGATCCAAGCGCGCACCGTCAAAATCCGCACTGCCCATGCGATTGGCTTTGAGGGCGGTTTATTCGTATTTTGTTTGCCGGTGTATATGCTGTGGTACGGCGTTGGCATGTGGACAGCGCTGACTATGGAAGCCGCGCTGTTGCTGTTTTTCTTGGTGTACACCTTTTTGTTCACTTTGGCGTTTGATCAGGTGTTTACCTTGCCGCATATGCTGGAGGCTGAAGGGTAATAAACGTTTGAATACTTTGCGTTGAAAATCTATTTTGTCCTGGTATAGCAATGAATCCAGTATTACTTGCTGTAGTTATGAGTACTAGTAGTGCATCTAATTGGCTCACTGCATGAGCCAAAAGACAATTTAGATTAAAGGGCGATAGCTTGTGGTTTGTTAAGGTCACAGGTGAGCTTTTAATTGAGTTAGCAAGACAACTCTGACGCTAAACCCTATAGTTCAGCCAGCATATAGATTAAGGATTCAGGCATGCAACAAATAGGGATTTATGAGCAGCTGATTACCCAGTTGGTTGAGTCACGTTTAAATCGCGACAAGTTCTATGTCGGCGAGCGCAGCTTAGAGTCGGCTGAGGCCTCAGTCTGGCTGTCGCGCTTTTTAAGTGGCATTTTAGAGTTTGCCGTGGGTTCGGTGGCCAGTGGCGATAACCAGCTGCAAGAGCAAATTAATCTGGCCAACCAGCTGCTGCTGTGGCTCAAAGCGCAGATGGACGATAAAGACTTCTTCGATGAAAACTTGCTCGATAGCCAAGGAAAAATCTTAACCGCTTTATATACGCTGGAAAATCCTGTCGCGGCTGATCTAAAAAAATATGTAGAAGATATTTTTCCGCTGACTGGTCTGACGCAAAGTGAGTTGTTTTGCGGTAGCAATGCGGGACTGTCTTTAGAAACAGAACTCAAGCGTGAGATTTTATCATCGGACAAAATCTATTGGCTGGTGTCTTTTATCAAGTGGACGGGAATTCGTATTTTCCGTAAAGAACTGGAAGAGTTCACTCGCAGTGGCCGTCAGCTTAAGGTGATTACCACCTCTTATATGGGCGCGACCGATGCCAAAGCGGTTGAGTTTTTAGCCTCATTACCCAATACGCAAATCAAGCTGAGTTACAACACCCAGCGTGAGCGTTTACATGCCAAGAGCTATTTGTTTTTGCGCAATACCGGCTTTCACACCGGCTATATCGGCTCTTCAAATTTATCGCACTCAGCCTTAACCAGCGGTTTGGAGTGGAATCTTAAAATCACTTCGCAAGAAATTCCGCACATCATCGAAAAGTCCCTGAGCACCTTCGAAACCTATTGGGCCTCGAACGATTTTGAGGTGTTTGACGGAAAGGTTGAAAGTAAGGAGAAACTTAACACGGCACTGCGTGAGGCGCGCGGTGGCTACACTGAAGCTACGGCCTATTTCTTTGATTTAAAGCCTTTTCCACACCAGCAAGAAATCCTTGAACAGTTAGCAGTCGAACGCGATTTACATCAGCGATATCGAAACTTGGTTGTGGCAGCTACAGGCACCGGTAAAACCCTTATCTCGGCGTTCGACTTCGCGCGTTTCTTGCGTGATAAACCTGAAGCTAAGTTTCTCTTTGTTGCCCATCGCCAAGAGATTCTTAAGCAAGCACAAGTCTCATATCGTGGTGTGTTACGCAACAGTAACTTTGGTGAGCTTTGGGTTGGCGGGGCCAAGCCTGAGCACCATCGCCAGCTGTTTGCCTCGATTCAGACACTGAACAATCAGTTGGCTGACTTAACGCTGACCCCAGATTATTACGACTATATTGTGATTGATGAGGTGCACCATATTGCCGCGGCCAGTTACCGTGCCGTGCTGGAGTATTTTACTCCGACGATTTTACTGGGCTTAACCGCAACCCCAGAACGTCACGATGGCAGTGATATTTTGGCGGATTTTGGCGGGGTGATTGCAGCAGAAATACGTTTGCCGGAAGCCATTAATCGCCGCCATCTATGTCCATTTCAATACTTTGCCATTGATGACGATACCGATCTGCGCAACATTCCTTGGAGTCGTGGTCGTTATGACATTGCCCAGCTGACCAATCTGTATACGCACAACCATGCGCGGGTGAATAAAATCCTGCAGAGCTTGCAGGAAATTGTCACTGATATTGGCCGTATTAAAGCCTTAGCGTTCTGCGTCAGTCGTGCCCATGCTGATTTTATGTGTCAGCAGTTTGTGCTGAAAGGCATCAAAAGTGATGTGCTGACTAGCGATAACAGCCATGAGCGTCAGCAAAAACAACAGGCGCTACGCTCGGGACAGATCAACGTGTTGTTTGTGGTGGATATTTTCAACGAAGGTGTGGATATCCCTGAAGTGGATACGCTGCTGTTTTTGCGTCCCACAGAAAGCTTAACCATCTTCCTGCAGCAACTTGGACGCGGCTTGCGTTTATTTGATGGCAAAGAGTGCTGCACCGTTTTGGACTTTGTCGGTAACTCACGGCCTGAATATGACTTTGCACAGAAGTTTAGAGCGCTAGTAGGGCAAACCAATCGTGCGATTAGTCATGAAATCGAGCAGGGCTTCCCGCATGCACCCTTAGGTTGTCGGATTGAGTTAAGCAAGCGCACGCAAGAGATGGTGCTGAGTCATATCCGCCAAGCCACGGTTAATTTAAACCGTTTAATTGGCCTGATTCGCAAGTTTCCATCAGACTCAAATCTGCCCCTAACCTTGACGAACTTCTTAAAAATACATCCCAATTTAAAGCTGGAAGATATTTATAAACGCGGCAGTTGGACGCGTTTAGTGGCACAGGCTTTCCCCGAGCAAGCAATGACTACGGCCAAGGATGGGCTGATTAAAGTGTACGAAAGCGCGATTAGAAATAAACTTTTAAGCTGTGATGGTTTTGCTTATTTACAGTTTATACAAGAGTTGGCAGGTAATGATTTTGTGCTCACTGAGCAGATGGATCCGCGCATGGCTGTGATGTGCCATTACGATTTCTGGCAAAAGCCGGGGGACAAGCTTGGCTTTGCCACGCTGGCGCAAAGCCTTAAAGCATTAGATCAGCCAGAGCTTAAAACAGAGTTGCTTGAAGTCTTGGCCTTGCTGATTAATCGTATTCGTTACGAGCAGTTTGCGTTGGATGATGTACCGCATAATCCGCTGCAGGTGCATGCGCGCTATACCCGTGAGCAAATCGTGGCTGGCTTTGGTGTGACAACATTTGATTACAGCAGGATGGTTCTTGAAGGTGTCTTGCCTATCAAAGATCAAAATATTGATGTGTTTTTTGTCACCTTAAATAAAAACGAAAAGCAATTTTCACCGACCACTATGTATCACGACTATGCAATTAATGAGCAGTTGTTCCATTGGCAGTCGCAAAACAGCTCTAGGCCAGAACGAGGTGCTGGGTTGAGCTATATTCAGCACAAGCAAACGGGTAAGCGTATGTTTTTATTTGTCCGTGAGCAAAGCAAAGATGAATACGCTAGCACCATTGGTTTTGTGAACTTCGGTGAAGTCGAGTATGTATCGCACCACGGCAGCCAGCCCATGAGCATTACATGGCAGCTAAAAACGCCCATGCCGCACTTTATGTGGAAGCAAGCGGCGAAACTAGCGGTGGGCTGATATGCATGAGCTACAGCTTTATTAAAGGCAACCATTACAGATGAGTTGTAAAGTTAGGT
This sequence comes from Denitrificimonas caeni, assembly GCF_027498055.1. Lineage (GTDB taxonomy): Bacteria > Pseudomonadota > Gammaproteobacteria > Pseudomonadales > Pseudomonadaceae > Denitrificimonas. Next base: position 225,311 of record NZ_CP114976.1, on the reverse strand, counting down.
ATCAACATGGCATTGCTGTAGTTGGGTTTAGAGGTTGAAAAACAAGCAGCGATAACTGTGAGTAGATCTCAAATGGACATTGTAGAGTCTAAAAGTATATTTTTAGACGATTATGGACATCATGTTGTCCGTCAGGTTGTGGTTATGACAAACTTTTTACTATTGGATGACACTGATGTGCAGCGCGCCTTTGCTGCTCATTTGCGCAAACTGCGTGAAGAAGCCAAGCTATCGAGGGATGCTTTAGCACAGCGCAGCACTGTACCAGCCTCGACCATTAAAAGGTTTGAACTGACGGGAGAGGTTTCTTTTCGACAGCTTTTGCTGCTTTGGCAAAGTCTGGATGATTTGCAGCGTTTATATGAGCTAGTTCAGTCGCCCAAGCGGGGCGCTCCTTTACCGACCTCTATTGTAGAGGTGTTAGCCGATGAGTTTTAAGCCTGGGCACATTTCGACCCCGTTGAGTAAAAAACAAAGAGTGTAGGGTAATTCAACATGAAATTAGGCCGTAACGATCCCTACTCCTGTGGCAGCGGTAAAAAGTACAAGTGCTGCTGCATGGATAGCATCGCAAAACAGTCTGCACAGGTGGCTGATGATATTGCTCAAGTGCTAGCAATGAGCCCTAACCTGAGCCTGGATGAATTAAACCTTGTCGCGCAGCGAAAAATAGAGCAGCGCAATCATCAGCCGCATGCTGATTTTTGTGGCCTCACATCTACGCAGATGCAAAATTGGCTGTATGCCCCGCTGGATGAGTTAATTGATGTCACCATCAATACGCCTAGCGATTTATCCGGTAGCCCAGTGATGCGTTATTTAGCCTTGATACTAGATGAAGCCATGCAGCAAGGCGGCTCTTTTAAAGCAACGGCCAAAGGTAATCTGCCAGCCAAACTGGTCAAGCAAGCGTCTGCGTTGTTGCCTGAATTTGCTGTGGCTGAGTTCGAAACGGTGCCCAGTATTAGCGAGTATATGGGTAGCAACGAGGATAAGTTTAATGCCTTGCACTACACCCGTGTTTTGGCTGAGCTTGCAGGCATTATTTATCATAAAAGTGGGTCTTACCACGTTAAGAAGGCGGCACAAAAGCACTACGCAGAGCAGGGCTTGCAGGCTTTCTTTATGCCGATGCTCAGCGTTGCTATTAAGCAGTACAACTGGGCATACCTTGATAGCTGGAATGACCAGGTTGATTTACGTACGTTTTGGTTGTTTATGTTATGGCGGCTACAGAGTCATGGTTCTGCGAATCGATTGAGTGAAGAGGTTGCTTGTGCGTTTCCGACTTTACTTGATCAATTGCCTATTGAAGAATATTTTTCACCAGAGCAATTATTAAGCTCGTTGATCAAGTCGCGTTTTATTAAGCGTTTTTTACAGTTTTGGGGATTTGTTACTGTGGATCGGAAAAGTGCTTTTTATAGCCAAGAAGACCCAAGTAGAGCAGTTAAGATGCAACCGCTGTTTAGAGCGAGCTTTGTTTTTGCAGTTTAGCAAGAGCAGACTCTAGTAATTGTGAGCCTAAGCATGTGCTCGTCAAGCTATGCCCCTGCTTTTAATAGTATAAACGCCAGTATAGGGCAGTTAATTAATAGCATCTTATGCGCTGTGATCTTCTTTACAGCGCTTTTCTTATAACTATGCTTTCTAAGTAACGGGTGATTCAGCCAGAGTGTTGTTACCGTTGGTCAGCTGAACTGAACTAAGCCTTCCTGCAGTGACTCACACTTATGTACACGGATAGAAAACTATCTATATCTTTTCACCTGTACAGAGGTAATAAAAATGAAAACTCTAACTCGTAAATACGCTGGCCTTGTTGTTTTTACTGCTCTTTTGGGCATGCCAATAACATACGCACAGGCTAATCAAACCGTAGATGAAGTCCAAGAAGTTATCTCCGATAGCTGGATCACTAGCAAAGTGAAGTCTGTTTTTCTGAGCAACACCAACATCGGTGGCTTGGATATTAAAGTAGAGACTGTGGATGGCGTTGTTGCGCTGTCTGGAGTGGTACCTACGACAGCTGAACGTGACCTTGCGATCGCTAAAGCCAAGGAGGTTAAAGGTGTTAAAGGTGTCGCAGCTGACGGTTTAAAAGCCAGTCGCTAAACGTTTAAACACTACACCGATAATAACTTTGACGATAATTTAAGGTGATTTATGAATACTGATATTTTTGAAGGCAAGTGGAAACAACTCAAAGGCCAAGTAAAAGTGCGCTGGGGCAAACTCACCGATGATGACTTAGATGTGGCTGAAGGCCATAGTCAGTATTTAGCCGGTAAGTTACAAGAGCGTTATGGCTTAACTAAAGAAAAAGCTGAAGAAGAAATTGCTGAATTTAATCGCAAATTATAACTTCGGCAGTAAACAGCTTGGGCATAGATTAAGCCCTGTTACCCTAGCTGTTCTATAGTACTCAGCCCTGCGCAGTAACCTATAAAAGTTATTGCGCAGGCGCTACAAATAGATCATATATTGCCCCGCACAAGGAATGCGCGAAAGCTCTTAATGAAAGTTGCAGTGAACCCAGTACTGGCTGCGGAGGCTGCATTAACAATCATCAAAGAAAGGATATGAGCTATGTTATACACAATCGCATTAATACTAGGCATCTTATGGGTTTTAGGATTGGTTTCCTCTTACACCATGGGCGGGCTTATCCACATTCTTATCGTAATTGCCGTCATTATGGTTTTATTACGAGTCATTAGCGGCCGCAAACCGTTTTAACCGTAAGCTCATTTGGCGGTCAGTTTTTCAGTGACCGCCGTAGATAAGTCAGCAGCTACCCATCACCTCGCTGAAGACAGTGGTGGGCTGCTACGGCCTTGATAAATGCGGTAAATGTTGAGTTTATTGGTTGGTGAGACTGTTATGGGCTTGTGTCGACATCATTCGATATTCTGCACCTGCTCGCGCATTTGCTCAATTAAAACCTTAATATTCACTGCAGCTTGAGTGGAGCGTGGGTCAATGGCTTTCGAGCCTAGGGTGTTGGCTTCGCGGTTGAGCTCTTGCATGAGAAAATCCAAACGTCGACCAATGGCTCCGCCGGTTTTCAATACGCGGTGGACTTCGCTGATGTGTGTGGTGAGGCGGTCAAGTTCTTCGGCGACATCGCTCTTTTGCGCGAGTAAGACTAGTTCTTGCTCAAGGCGCTGCGGGTCGATTTCTACTTGCAACTCTTGGCAGCGGGTGAGGATTTTCTGGCGTTGAACTTCCAGCATTTCTGGTACCAATTCGCGCAGCACGTTGGTTTCGTTTTGAATGGCATCTAAGCGCTCACTGATGAGGCGGGCTAAGTCTGCACCTTCACGGCCACGGCTTTCTTTTAACTGCTGCAGCGCCTGGCTAAACAAAGTGGCGGCCGCACTATTTAATTCTTGGCTGTCTACGGATTGCGTGCTGAGTACACCGGGCCAAGCTAACACTTCGAGCGGGTTGAGTGCTGCTGGCTGTTTGATTTGCTGAGCAATTTGCTCGGCGGCGTGAATCAATTGCTGAGCGCGGGCATGATCAACTTGTAAGGCCGACTCGCTGGATGACTCGGTTAAGCGCAGCGTGCACTCAACTTTACCGCGGGATAAACCATTGCGTAGAGCTTCACGAACCGGCCCTTCTACTTCACGTAGGTTATCGGGCAGGCGCAAGTGCGGTTCTAAATAGCGATGGTTAACTGAGCGCAACTCCCAGCTGAGCGTGCCATATACACCGTTTTGCTCAACACGAGCGAATGCGGTCATGCTATGCACCATGAGAAAACTCCAAATATAAGGGGAAGAATATTGCGCCAATTGTAGCGAATTTTTCGATGGGTTGTGTTTACAATACTGCTATCGGGATGTTCTATCCCTATAATGCTTCATTCATATTTTAAAATAGGAATATTCAATGACACGTCCTAGTGGCCGCGAACTCGATCAACTGCGTCAGGTGCGTATTACCCGTAACTTTACTTGCCATGCTGAAGGGTCAGTTTTAGTTGAGTTTGGTAACACTAAAGTGATTTGCACCGTGAGTGTAGAGAATGGCGTACCGCGTTTTTTAAAAGGCCAGGGACAAGGTTGGTTAACCGCAGAGTACGGAATGTTACCGCGCGCAACAGGCAGCCGTACCCGTCGTGAAGCCAGCAGTGGTAAGCAAGGTGGTCGTACTTTAGAGATTCAGCGTTTGATTGGCCGCTCATTGCGCGCTGCGCTGGATATGACCAAGATGGGTGAAAATACCTTATATGTTGACTGCGATGTGATCCAGGCTGATGGTGGAACGCGCACTGCAGCTATTACAGGGGCGATGGTTGCATTAGTGGATGCGTTGGAAGTGATGAAAGAGCGCAAGTTACTGAAAAACGGTTCGCCGCTCAAGCAGATGATCGCTGCTGTTTCTGTTGGTATTTATAAAGATTTGCCTGTGCTAGATTTGGACTATCCAGAAGATTCCACTGCGGAAACGGATCTGAACGTAGTGATGACCGATGCCGGTGGTTTTATCGAAGTGCAAGGCACTGCAGAAGGCGCACCTTTTGGTTCTGAGCAGCTTAACGCCATGTTGGCTTTAGCGGATAAAGGTGTACGTGAGCTTTTTGCGCTGCAGCAGGCAGCACTACAAAGCGAGTAATGCTTAAATTAGAGCGATAGGAGAGTGATAATGGATGAGCTAACACCTCTTTCCCCTGAGGGGCCTAGCGCAGAGGCGAAACAATGGGCAATGTTGACCCATTTGGCCGCTTTTGCAGCTTTTTTGATTCCATTCGGTAATATTATTGGCCCATTACTGGTGTGGCAGTTGAAAAAGGATCTAGGGCCTTTTGTGGAATATAACGGTAAAGAAGCAGTTAACTTCCAGATCACCGTGGCAATTGCTGCTGTGGTGTGTTTTATCCTGATTTTTGCTTTAGTCGGAGCTTTGTTGTTACCGGTGTTGGGGCTGGTCTGGTTGGTTTTTACTATTATTGCTGGTGTTAAGGCCAACGACGGTGTGGCTTACCGTTATCCAATGACTATTCGCTTTATTAAGTAAAATGACTGCGAGGTGCTGAATAACTCCGCTGGGCTATGCGGGGGTTATTCAGCACTGTATTTAGACAGACAGAACCCAGTCGTAATCAACACTAAAAGGGGCATGCTGAGAAAAACGCGGCTGCCGTGAAAGTTTTGCGCTGCGTACGGTACGGCGCATCCCTTGTGTAAGAAGCTGGTAGTCAAAACGCCAGCCTAAATTCAGTAGCTCAGCTTGTTCGCTATCAGCCCACCAACTATACAGCTCGCCTTCTCGATTGACTTCGCGCAGAGCATCGATAAAGCCCATCGTTTCAATGACTTCATCCATCCAAGCACGTTCTGGGGTTAAAAACCCAGTTTCTTGCTGGCAGTCGCGCCAATGTTTGACATCAAGCTTGTTGTGCGCAATATACAAAGAAGCACAGTAGATATAGTCGCGCCGCTTACGCCGCTGTTTATCCAAGTGGCGGCCAAAGTCATCCATAAACTTGAATTTTTGGTTGAGCTCTTGCTCATCTTTATGGCCCGAGGGCATAAAAACACTGGCGATACTGACTTTATCGAAGTCCGCCTGAATATAACGGCCGTAGCGATCAGCCGCCTCAAAGCCTAAGCTGGTTATAATAGCTTTGGGTTGCAGGCGGGTGTAAATGGCAACACCGCCTTGCGCAGGTTGCTCAGCATCGCAGGCATAGCAAAAATATCCATGTAACTGCATTTCAGGCGCTTCCATTTCATACACACTGGCGCGTGTATCTTGCAGGCAAATGACGTCTGCATTTTGTGTATGCAGCCAGTCAAATAGCCCTTGTTCAATAGCATTGTGAACCCCGTTCACATTTATACTAATAACCCGCATGGATAGCCCTTATAAAAAAAGTGTGTGTATGATACCGAATGTACTTTAAATTGGCTAAACCCAAAGCGTTAAGGACCCTTTATGCAAGCATATCAACGAGAGTTTATTCAGTTCGCACTTGAGCGTGGAGTTTTGCGCTTTGGTGAGTTTACCTTGAAGTCGGGGCGAGTAAGTCCTTATTTTTTTAATGCGGGGCTGTTTGACTCAGGTTTAGCGTTGGCCAAGTTGGGGCGCTTTTATGCGCAAGCGCTAATGGACAGTGGCTTATCTTACGATGTGGTGTTTGGCCCGGCTTATAAAGGTATTCCTTTGGCGGCAACCACTGCTGTTGCTTTAGCAGAGCACCATCAGCGCGATATGCCCTGGTGCTTTAATCGTAAAGAAGCTAAAGATCACGGTGAAGGCGGTACTTTAGTTGGGGCACCTTTAGCCGGTAATGTGGTTATTGTTGACGATGTGATCACCGCTGGTACGGCCATTCGTGAAGTGATGCAGATCATTCAAGCGCAAGGTGCGCAGGCGGCTGGGGTGCTAATTGCTTTAGACCGGCAAGAGCGTGGCACAGGCGCTTTATCGGCAATTCAAGAAGTGGAGCGTGATTTCAATATGCCAGTAATTAGCATTGTATCTTTGCAACAAGTGCTAGAATACTTGGCAGAAAGTGCAGAATTAAAGCAGTATTTACCTGCAGTCGAGCGTTACCGCGAAGACTATGGCATTTAATAAAACTAAAAAAAGCTACCTGTATCTTCAAGGAGATTAGTGATGCGGTTACGCGGCCTTCTATATTCTGTGTTCGCGCTGGGTGTATTCACCAGTCAGGCGTCCTTCGCGGTTGAGTATTATCGCTACACTGACGAGCGAGGGATTACTGTGATTAACCGCCAAGGGGTGCCCCCGCACCTGATTGGTAAAGGTTATGAGGTGTTGAGTGAGCAAGGCCGGGTGATCCGCGTTGTTCCGCGCGCGCCAACGCCTGAAGAGTACCGGCAAATGCAGGCTGATAAAGAGCGAGCTAAGTCCGACCGTCAACTGTTAATGCTCTACACGCGTATTGAAGATATTGATCGTGCCCGTGATCGCAAAGTTGCTGATATTGATGGGCAAATTAGTATTGCTCGAGGCAACTTGTTATCAGTAAACAGTTTGAGATCCGACCTGCAAGCTCAAGCTGCTAGCCAAGAGCGTGCAGGCCGTACCGTGAGCGCTTCTTTACTAAAACAGATTGAAGATGCAAGCATCGACCAACAACGTCTGCAGCAGCAAATTTCCCGCTATTTAAACAGTAAAAAGGCGATTGAAAGCGCTTTTGCGCGCGATAAAAATCGCTTAGCTGAGTTGCTACAGAAGAATTAAGACACACTTAATAATTGAGTGGCGGGCTAAAATACCGTAGTCTTAGCCCTCTTTTAGCAACACGGTCACCCCTTTCCGGATAAGTTCCGGCATTTGGGAAGCATATTCTTCCCACCCTTTATGGCGATCTGGTTGCGTAATAACGTGCCCGATCGTAGCTTTATGCTACTTATATGTAGCTATCTTTCTTCCCTTAGGGGATGCCCCAACAAACGGGTTCAGGATAAAACCTTGAGGTTTTAAGTTGTGCTGGGCCTGCATAGAGTGGAGAGTAGCCATGACTCAAACAATAAATATAATGCCTCTCAGTAATGAGGGATTTACAGAAAATACACGCTTTCAAGTTTATACGGATCGCCAATTTGATAAAATTGAGCCATTGCAAAAACTATCTGAAGAGCAGCGTTTTGAAATGCGTGTGGTTGCCAGTGTGCTGCCATTTCGCGTTAACCAGTATGTTATTGATGAACTGATTAATTGGGATGATGTGCCCAATGATCCAATCTTCCAGCTGACCTTTCCGCAGCGCGGAATGTTAGAACCGTCTGATTATGATTTGATGGCGCAAGCATTGCGCGATGAGTTGCCGCGCGCAGAAATTACGCAATTGGCCCGTGAGATCCAAGGACGTTTGAATCCGCACCCAGCCGGACAGCAAGAGATGAACGTGCCGATGCTGGATGGCGAAGCCTTGGACGGCATGCAGCACAAGTACCGTGAGACGGTGCTGTTTTTCCCTAGCCAGGGACAGGTGTGCCACAGTTATTGCACATTCTGTTTCCGTTGGGCGCAGTTCGTAGGCAATAAAGAGCTACGCTTTGCCAGTAACGAAGCTGACTCTTTGCACCGCTATTTAGCGCAAGATAGCAGCATCACCGACTTGCTGATTACCGGTGGTGATCCCATGGTGATGAAGACCCGTCATGTGGTCAGCTACCTTGAGCCTTTGCTCAAGCCTGAGCTAGAGCACTTACAAACTGTACGCATTGGTACTAAGGCGTTGACCTTCTGGCCACAGCGTTTTGTCACTGATGATGATGCGCAAGAGCTACTCGACCTGTTTAAAAAACTGGTTGATGCCGGTAAGCATGTGGCAATCATGGCGCACTTTAACCATTGGCGTGAAATGGAAACGCCGATTGTGCGTGAGGCGATTCGCCGTATCCGTGCTACTGGTGCGGTGATTCGTGCACAAGCGCCCTTGGTTCAACACATTAATGATGACCCAGATGTTTGGGTGCGCATGTGGCGTACGCAAGTGCGTCTAGGCATTATCCCATACTACATGTTTGTTGAGCGTGATACCGGTGCTAAGCGTTACTTTGAAGTGCCTTTGGTGCGCGCCTTTGAGATTTACCGCCAAGCCATTCAGCAAGTGTCAGGCCTCGCGCGTACTGCTCGTGGACCGTCCATGAGTGCTGGACCTGGTAAGGTTGAGATTCAAAGTATTATTGAGCTCAACGGTGAGAAGGTTTTTGTTCTGCGCTTTATTCAAGGCCGTAACCCTGATTGGGTGCAGCAAACCTTCTTTGCTAAATACGATGAAAAAGCCACTTGGTATGACGATCTAGTACCTGCATTTGGTGAGGAAAAGTTCTTCTTTACTGATGAGTACGAAGCGATGTGTAACACTGAAGGTCATTTAGCAGGCGAATAAACAAAAACGCCCGCATCTGCAGTGCGGGCGTTGCTTGTTGGCTGTGGTGCATTAGTTGTCAGTAATTAATGTACCAACGCCATGATCAGTAAATATTTCCAGCAGTACTGCATTCGGCACGCGGCCATCAATGATGTGTGCGCTGTTGACCCCACCTTGTACTGCATCTAAAGCGCAGCGAATTTTTGGCAGCATGCCGCCATAAATTGTGCCATCGGCAATCAGCTCATCCACCTGAGCAGTATTCAAACCAGTCAGGACATTGCCTTCCTTATCCATCAAGCCGGCAATGTTGGTCAGGAGCATCAGCTTTTCTGCATGCAGCGCTTCCGCTACTTTACCTGCCACCAAGTCAGCGTTGATATTGTAGGATTCGCCATTTGGACCAACGCCAATGGGGGCAATCACAGGGATGAAATCACCCTGAACTAACATGTTAAGTAGCTCTGTATTGACGCTGGCCACTTCACCCACTTGGCCAATATCAATAATTTCTGGTTGCTGCATATCGGCAGCTTGGTGAGTGACTTTGAGCTTACGCGCGCGGATTAAACGCGCATCTTTACCGGTTAAACCAATGGCGCTACCGCCGTGGCTATTAATTAAGTTGACGATGTCTTTATTCACTTGACCGCCTAGCACCATTTCCACCACATCCATGGTTTGCTCATCGGTGACGCGCATCCCTTCTATGAAACGGCTTTCAATGTTGAGGCGCTTGAGCAAATCAGCAATTTGTGGGCCGCCGCCGTGCACGACAACAGGGTTAATGCCTACGGCTTTCATCAGCACGATATCGCGAGCAAAACCGGTTTTTAACTCTTCGCTTTCCATGGCATTGCCGCCATATTTGATTACCAGAGTTTTACCCACAAAGCGGCGAATATAAGGCAGAGCTTCGGAAAGTACTTCGGCGACGTGAATGGCATCAGCGCGATTTAAAGTCATCTTTAACAGATCCTGTGGTTAAAAAGGTAAAGAAATATCAGGGGCGACGGCTTGCAGCTGTTGGCGAAACAGGGCTTTCACTTGCTCTAAGTCTGCAGCGGTTTCACCTTCAAAACGTAACACGAGCATCGGTGTGGTGTTGGATGCGCGCACTAAACCCCAGCTCTTTGGAAAGTCAGCACGGATGCCGTCAAGTAAAGTCAGGCTGGCATCACCCCACTGCGCATCACTTTGTAAGCGCTCAATAATGCTGAACTTGCTGTCTTCCGTCACTTCAATGTTGATTTCTGGGGTGGAGAGGTTGACTGGGAAAGCCGCAAACACAGCGTCAGCATCGCGCTCTTCAAGGCTGAGGATTTCTAGCAGGCGAGCGGCGCTATAAATACCATCGTCAAAACCAAACCAGCGCTCTTTAAAGAAGATATGCCCGCTCATCTCCCCGGCCAGTAAAGCACCGGTTTCTTTCATTTTAGCTTTGATGAGTGAGTGACCAGTTTTCCACATAATTGGACGGCCACCGTAACCACTAATCAGTGAAGCTAGGCGGCGTGTGCATTTCACGTCAAAGATAATATCGGCGCCGGGATTGCGCGACACAACATCTTTAGCAAAGAGCATCATAAGGTGGTCTGGGTAGATAATGCGTCCACTGTTGGTGACTACACCTAAGCGGTCAGCATCGCCATCAAAGGCAATCCCGAGGTCAGCATTTTCACTCTTCACTCGAGCAATGAGTTCTTGTAAGTTTTCTGGCTTGCCGGGGTCAGGGTGGTGGTTGGGAAAAGTGCCATCGACATCGCAATACAGCGGAATCACTGTACAACCCAGCGCCTCTAGTAATTGTGGGCCAATGACGCCACCGACACCGTTGCCGCAGTCGACTACGACCCGCATGGGCTTGGCTAAGGCAATGTCATCACGAATATGCTCAAGGTACCTTTGCAGCATTTCTACGCTGGCAACGCTGCCGGAACCGCTGTTTAAGTCATCATTGATAATGCGCGAATGCAACGCGGTAACGCGCTCGTTGGCTAGGGTCTCGCCAGCAATAACAATTTTAAAGCCGTTGTAATTAGGCGGGTTATGGCTGCCGGTGACCATCACCCCTGAGGTGGCCTCAAGGACATGGGTGGCAAAGTACAGTACTGGTGTTGGCACCATGCCTAGGTCGGTAACATCACAGCCGCAATCGGTAAGGCCTTGAATGAGGGCTTGCACCATATCTGGACCTGACAAGCGTCCGTCACGGCCGACAACGACATTGGGCTCACCGTTGGCGATGCTCTCTGAGCCTACGGCGCGGCCAATCCAGTAAGCGGTGTCGGTGGTTAGGGTGTCGCCCACAATGCCGCGGATATCATAGGCGCGGAAAATACTGCTCGGTACATTTTGCGCCGCAGCACTGGCTTGCGCTGCTTGATCGGCTTGGCCGAGGCCAAACACATCGTCATCTAAAATATCTATGTCCAAAATATCAGTGTCCAATGATTGGTAGAGAGAGTCAGTCGCGCTGCTGGCGACCTGCGTGAGGTCTGCAGTTGCAGCGCTACTCACTGGTGCAGGGCGTGCCGCGTTGGTTTTCTTTGGCGTTTCGGGTGTTGCTTGCGATAAGTTTTTTATCACTTGCTGTAAAGCAGCCAGGTTAAATGTATGCGGTTTAATGCTTTTGCCTTGCGCCCAGTCTTGTATGGTTTTGTTTAAGACTAAAGTGTCCGCTTTAAGTTGGCGCTGTACGCTGAGGTGCAGTAAATAAATCGCGGCAAGCATGCAAAGTAAAGCTAACGCCAGTGCAGTTAAAAAGCTGGAGTTCAGCACGGCTGCATTGCTTGCGAGGTCTGGGGCGCTAATCACCAGCTTCCAGTTGGGGTTGTTGGTGTTAAAGGTGCGACTAAGGGCTTCGCTTGGTGCGCTACCTAAACTGTAGAGTGTTTGGACAGGACCATTGGCAAATTGTTGTTGCAAGGTCACCTGTAGCTGCGCATGCGGGAATACAGGTAAACCCTCGAGCAGGCTGGCTAAGTCATAGGTGATGAGCAAGCTGCCAGGTGCGCTTTTATCTTGCAGTTTAGCGGCGCTATACAGTAGCCAGCGCTGCCCGACGAATAAGGCTTCTGGCCAGGGCTGTGATCCACGTTCAGCGCGCTGTAGCAGGTCGAGGGCGGCAAAGCTAATGGGGGCGTCGCGGTTGTGATCCTGAGTGGATTGACCGCGCGGATTGAGATACACATCCACTGTGGCGCCACGGTGTAACAAACTGCGCTCAGCGATACGTTTATTGCCCGGCTGTGGGCTTTGTAAGGCTTGCGCAAGTCTGGGATTGTTGGCTGCCTCTTTGGTGTCGTTTTGAATAAATGCCAAGCGTTGATTGATTGCCGCAGTATAGGCTGCGCCCCAAGTGTCTAGCTGCTCTTCAGACTGTCCTTGTTGTTGCGAGGACTGCCCGAGCCAAATAACTGCGCCTGCCACCAATATGCCGATCACTGCTAGCAAAAAGCTGGGCAGCAGATAGCTTAAGTTTTGGGTCCTTTTATCTTCAAAGTTTTTTGGCAGGTCGACAGCCTGCGATTTGTCCTTGTTACGCTTGAAGAGTGACATCGAGCCTCCTAGGGCAGGTGATCCCGCCAGACTTTTGCTGGGTTATTGCTTGCCAGTGTGTCCAAAACCACCGGTTGCGCGTTGGCTGGCGCTAAAGCCATCGGTGATTTCGAGCTGAGCTTGCAGTACTGGGACTAGCACCAATTGTGCGATGCGATCACCAGGCGCAATGGTAAAGGCGCTGTCACTGCGGTTCCAGCAGGATACTTGCAGCTGACCTTGGTAGTCAGAGTCGATTAAGCCCACTAAGTTACCCAGCACAATACCGTGCTTATGGCCTAAGCCGGAACGCGGTAAAATCATTGCCGCAACGGCAGGGTCTTCAATATAAATGGCTAGGCCAGTGGGGATAAGTTTGGTTTCTCCGGGCTGGAGCACCAGGCTGGTTTCGAGCATGGCGCGTAAATCGAGTCCAGCTGAGCCAGCAGTAGCGTATGCAGGCAATGGAAACTCTGTGCCGAGGCGCGAGTCGAGAATCTGAGTTTGGATACGACGCATAATTAAACCTTGTTGATATGAGTGGCAATAAAGTCGATCAATTGACGAGCAATTTTGCCTTTACTGGTTTGCGGGAAAGAAGTTTGCTGCTGCTGGCGGTCAATAATAGTAATGGCGTTGTCATCGCTATTGAAGCCAATGGCTGCGTTGGCCACATCGTTGGCCACAATTAAATCAAGATTTTTGTCACGCAGCTTGGCGGTGGCGTATGCCAATAGATTTTCTGTTTCCGCAGCGAAACCCACACTGAAGGGGCGGTCGTTACGGTTGGCAATGGTGGCTAAAATATCTGGATTACGAATCAACTTTAGGGTCATGCCATCGGCGCTATTGGGATCTTTTTTCATTTTTTGCGCAGCGCTCACTTCCGGGCGGTAGTCGGCTACAGCAGCGGCGGCGATCAAAACATCGCAAGGCATTGCGGCTTCACAGGCTGCGAGCATATCGCGGGCGCTGGTGACATCCACACGCTTAACTCGATCTGGCGTTGGTAAATGCACTGGGCCACAGACCAAAGTGACCTGTGCACCTGCTTCAGCAGCGGCTTCGGCGAGGCTAAAGCCCATTTTTCCAGAGCTGTGGTTGGTAATGTAGCGCACCGGGTCAATGTCTTCGCGGGTGGGGCCGGCGGTAATTAAAACATGCTTACCGGTAAGGGCTTGATGGGCAAAAATTTCTGCTGCACTTTGTGCCAAGGCTTCGGGTTCTAGCATGCGGCCAAAACCAACATCGCCACACGCTTGTACACCAGCACCTGGGCCAAGCAGTTTGAAGCCGCGCTGGCTTAGGGTTTCAGCATTGGCTTGGGTGGCTGGATCAGCCCACATGGCCTGATTCATTGCTGGTGCTAAGGCAACTGGAGCGTCAGTGGCTAATACCAGAGTTGTGAGCAGGTCGTTGGCTGAGCCTTGGACTAAGCGAGACATTAAGTCGGCTGTGCAGGGTGCTACCAGCACTAAGTCGGCCCAGCGCGCTAACTCAATATGCCCCATAGCTGCTTCGGCTTTAGGGTCGAGTAAATCGACATGCACAGGATTGCCAGAGAGTGCTTGTAAGGTGAGCGGGGTAATAAACTCACGGGCACCGCGGGTCATGACTACATGCACTTCAGCGTCTAAATCACGTAAACGGCGTACCAGATCGGCGCTTTTATAGGCGGCAATACCTCCGCCAATACCTAGAATAATGCGTTTTTGAAACAGCCTTTGCATGAGACTACCTGTTGTTAGAAGTTGTGTTGGAAGACGCGAAAATGGCCAATTGGTAAATCTAGTCTAAGATAACATAGCCTATCTAGGAGAGGCAGTGGCGCGATTATAAGGGTTTCAGTAGGACTAGGGGGCGCTTTAGCTTAAGCGCTGCCAGTTAGATGATAAGGAGTTCGTCTATGAGTATGCAAAGTTGGCCTCTTAGTGAGAGGCCTCGCGAGCGTTTATTGGAGTATGGCGCTGGTGTTTTATCTGATGCTGAATTGTTGGCTATTTTCTTGCGCACAGGTGTGCGCGGACGTAACGCGGTTGAGTTAGCCCGAGATTTATTAAGCGAGTTCGGTGGCTTGCGTCAATTGCTGGAAGCCGATCAAGCTAATTTCACCAGCCACCATGGTTTGGGGCCGGCCAAGTACTCGCAGTTACAAGCAGTTCTGGAAATGGGCCGTCGTCACTTGGCTGCCAGTATTCAGCGTGAATCGGCCTTAGAAAGCCCACAAGCGGTGCGCGACTTTTTAAAAGCGAAGCTGCGCCATGAGCTGCATGAGGTCTTTGCTTGTTTGTTTCTTGATACGAAACATCGAGTTTTGGCCTTTGAGGTGTTATTTTACGGTACTATTGATGGTGCTAGTGTCTATCCGCGTCAAGTGGTTAAGCGGGCTTTGGCTAATAATGCTGCGGCTTTGATATTAACCCATAACCATCCCAGTGGTGTCGCGGAGCCCAGTCAGGCCGATAAGGTTTTAACTGAGCGTTTAAAGGAAGCTTTAGCATTGGTTGATGTGCGCGTCTTGGATCATTTTATTGTGGGTGATGGTGAGCCGTTATCGATGGTGGAAAATGGCTGGATGTAAGGCCTGGTGCCGGTGCGTAAAACTGTTTAAAAGTTTAGCTTTCCTTGATTCGCCTACAGGATTCTGGTATAAAGCACGGCTCGATTCTAAGAGAACCAGTTTCGGCACTTTAATTTTGTGTCGCTGTTGTTCCTTAGCGTGGACTGGGTAATAATATGCAGGTTATGAAACCGTCATGTTTTTAACAACCTACGAAATCCAATTACGTTTTAAAGCAGCCAACCCATGCTGGGTTGAGCATGTGGTTTAGAGGGCTGAAATATGTCAAAAGTTTGTCAAGTAACCGGTAAGGGTCCGGTTACAGGGAATAAAGTTTCCCACGCCAACAACAAAACCCGTCGCCGTTTCCTGCCAAACTTGCAGCATCACCGTTTTTGGGTTGAATCCGAAAACCGTTTTGTGCGTTTACGTTTATCTGCAAAAGGTATGCGCGTGATTGATAAGCGCGGAATCGATACAGTACTGGCTGAGCTTCGTGCTCGTGGCCTAAAAGTTTAAGGAGAACACCATGCGTGATTTAATCCGTTTAGTGTCAAGTGCTGGTACCGGTCACTTTTACACTACAGATAAGAACAAGCGTACGACGCCTGATAAACTGGAAATCAAAAAATTTGATCCAGTTGCGCGTAAGCATGTGATTTACAAGGA
This sequence comes from Denitrificimonas caeni, assembly GCF_027498055.1. GTDB lineage: Bacteria > Pseudomonadota > Gammaproteobacteria > Pseudomonadales > Pseudomonadaceae > Denitrificimonas. The sequence continues at coordinate 209,679 of NZ_CP114976.1, read as the reverse complement.
AGGCAAAATCAAGTAATTGATTGCACCTTCTACGTATAAAAAAACCCGCTTTATGCGGGTTTTTTTATTGCCTTAAAACAGTATTGAGCAGATATTTGCGACTCACTTTTGTATGGGTGGCATGTATTATTGTTGCTCGTTAGTATTGCGCTCAGATAGAGTTTTTGAAAAGTGCCTTGGATGCGTGCAGCGTAAAAATTATATAAAAATAACTGGAGAGCAAAATGTTATTACGCGGGTTGAGTTGGTTGGTAGCTTTTCAGCTAGTGGGGACGGCGCTGAATGTACTGTTTTTCCCAGTCTTGCCAGGCCCTATTATTGGTTTGGTACTGTTGTTTATCTACCTGCTATTCAGTGGCCAAGTGAATGAGCCGTTAAACGAAGCAGCGTCGAGCATATTGCGTTATTTGCCTTTGCTGTTAGTGCCGCCTGCGGTAGGTGTGATGGCGCACCTGGCCGATATTCAAGCAGACCTCTGGGCAATTATTGGTGCGCTAGTGATTTCAATGGTGCTCTCAGTGGCCTTTATTGGTTGGCTGATGCAGCTCCTCATTCGCCGTCAAGCTAAGGCGGGGGAAAAGTCATGAACCTCGATTGGCAAGCTGCCTATGACGCCGTACTGCACCACCCATTATTTTTCTTTGGTTTAACTCTGGGTGTTTATCAAGTGGCGTTAGCTGCTTACGAAAAAACGCGTTGGATGCTATTGCAGCCAGTATTAGTCTCCATGACTCTGTTGATCGCCATGCTAATGGCGATGGGTGTTGACTACTCGGAGTATAAGCAGGGCGCGCAACTGTTAACCCTAATGCTTGGCCCTGCAACTGTGGCGCTGGCAGTGCCCCTGTATTTAAATATGCGACGCGTGCGTCAGGTGTTGTGGCCGACACTCATTACCCTGTTTGCCGGTGGGTTATTTGCTACCGTTTTGGGTGTGGGCTTAGCTTGGTTATTCGGCGCAGAAGCGCTGATTTTGCAAACCATTGCGCCCAAGTCGGTAACCACACCGATTGCTATGTTAGTGGCCGAAGAGATTGGTGGCGCAGCTTCGTTGGCCGCAGTATTTGTGATGATTACCGGTGTCTTGGGGGCAATGTTTGGGGTTGAACTGCTGCGTTTGCTGCGCATTACCAACCCCGCTGCACAAGGTATGGCGCTGGGTATTACCGCGCATGCTGTGGGTACTGCGCGGGCGCTAGAAGAGAGTGACGAAGCCGGTGCTTTTGCCGCACTAGCAATGAGTATTATGGGTGTGCTGACTGCAGTATTAATGCCATTGGCAGTGGCGCTGATAATTTAGCTGCGTTCGCAGGTTTTGTTTAAACCGGCGCTGGTTGCCTTAAGCCTAGGGCTTGTAAGCTTGGACTTGCTCTGTTTACGGTGCTTGCTAGGCGTTGCGCTAAAGTTTGGCATGTTATCATTGGCAAAATTTTTATAAGGTTGAAGTAGCTATGAAGTCACCATTGCCGCCATTTTCCCAAGCCCCAGTGTTGGTGGTTGGGGATGTTATGTTGGATCGCTATTGGTACGGCAGCACTACGCGCATTTCCCCAGAAGCACCGGTACCTGTAGTGAAGGTGACGCGGACTGAAGACCGCCCTGGCGGCGCTGCTAACGTGGCCCTCAATATTGCTGCTTTAGGTGCGCCAGTGCAGTTAATTGGCGTCACCGGCGCTGATGAAGCTGCTGATGCATTGACAGAGCAGCTGCACTCAGTGGGGGTCAACACCCATTTTCTGCGCAGCGCTGGGCAACCCACTATTGTGAAGTTGCGTGCAATGAGCCGTCAGCAGCAACTGTTGCGGATGGATTTTGAAGAAACTTTCGCAACCGATACTGACGCGCTATTAGCTGAAGTTGAGGCGGCACTCGATGGTGTCAAAGTGATGGTCATGTCTGATTACGGCAAGGGTACTATCCGTAACCATCAAGCTTTGCTGCAGGCGGCTAAACAGCGTGGGGTTGCTGTGCTTGCTGACCCCAAGGGTACAGATTTTTCTATTTATCGTGGTGCAACTTTATTGACGCCCAATATGGCCGAGTTTGAAGCAGTTGCCGGGCCTTGTGCAGATGAAGCGCAGTTAATGCAGCGTGGCTCCGCAATGCTCAAAGATTTGCAACTGGATGCTTTATTAATTACTCGTGGTGAGCAAGGTATGACCTTGTTACGCAATGGCGTTGCCGCTTTGCACTTGCCCGCTCGAGCCCGTGAAGTATTTGATGTGACGGGAGCCGGCGATACCGTGATTTCCACTTTGGCCGCTGCCTTGGCTGCCGGTGAAAACTTACCGCAGGCGATGACCTTGGCTAATTTGGCTGCTGGTATTGTGGTGGGTAAGCTGGGCACTGCCACTATCAGTGCGCCGGAGTTGCGTCGGGCTTTGCAGCGTGAAGAAGGAGCTGAACGCGGGGTGCTCAGTTTGCAGCAGTTACAAGCTGCGGTGGAAGATGCCAAGGCTCAAGGTGAGCGTGTGGTCTTTACCAATGGTTGCTTTGATATTTTGCATGCTGGGCACGTCAGTTATTTAGAACAAGCCCGTGAGCAAGGCGACCGTTTGATTGTGGCGGTCAATGGTGATGCCTCGGTGACGCGTTTAAAAGGTTCTGGTCGACCGATTAATGCCATCGATCGACGTATGGCGGTGCTTGCTGGTTTAGGTGCGGTGGATTGGGTGGTGAGCTTCAGTGAAGACACCCCAGAAAGTCTGATCACCTTGCTCAAGCCCGACATTTTAGTTAAAGGCGGCGATTACGGTGTGGATCAGGTGGTCGGTGCTGAGTTGGTTTACGCCTATGGTGGTGAAGTGCGGGTGTTGGGTTTAGTGGATAACAGCTCAACCACTGCCATTGTTGAGAAAATCCGTAGCGAATAAATTGACTCGCTGTGGCTGGGCTTGATCGATAATTCAGCCCAGCTGCATAGGGCTTATCTTTTAGCCTGTTGACGCAAAATCTCAGCCACGCAGGCCGCATTACTTTGTAGGTGTTGAGGGGTGATAGTGCCAACAATGGCGCTGGTGACAGCAGGGTGAGCAAAAATCAGGGAAAAGCTAGCCTGCACAGGGTCAATCCCATCCGCTAGGCAGATGTGCCCACTGGCTAAGGCTTTCTTAATCAGAATGCCTTTGTTGTGTTGGCCGGCATAGTCGATCACGGGCAACTCATCACGTTCATTAAAATTGTAGGTGACCATCGCGCAGTCACCTTGTTCTAACGCGAGGATGCCGCCTTCTGAGGTTTTTCCAGAAAAGCCAAAACCACCAATTTTGCCTTCCTGTTTTAGTGCCGCGAGGGTGTCGTAGACCTCTTCGTGCTGCAAAATAGCCACATCATCGCCATTGGAATGCACTAAAACCAACTCAATATGATCAGTGCGTAGACGCTGCAAGCTGCGGTCTACCGAGAAGCGTGTGTGCGCTGCAGAAAAATCAAAGGCTGATTCGCCCTCGATAAACTCTTCGCCAACCTTACTGACAATTATCCAGTCATCGCGCTGGCCTTGCAGTAAATAGCCTAGGCGCTCTTCACTGATGCCATAGGCTGGCGCGGTATCCAATAAGTTAATGCCCAGGTCGCGCGCTTGATTGAGCAGGGCTAAAGCGTGCTTATCGTCGGGAATAGTAAAACCATTGGGGTATTTAACCCCTTGATCACGGCCGAGTTTGACGGTACCTAAACCCAGCGGTGAAACCTTTAAACCCGTTTTGCCCAGTGGACGATAAAAGTCATGCAGGGTCATTAAATGCGTTCTCCCAAATTGGTTGTGCAACACGCGGTCGCGGTAAGTCTGGATAGCTTTGCTTGCTGCTGGGTTGAATGCCATCTCGGGCTAACAGCTTGCAGATACGGTCACTAAAGTCAGGCGCCAATGCTAGTTTAGTTGGCCAGCCCACTAGTAATGAGCCTTGTTCAGTAACAAAAGCGTTATCGGGACGCACCAAGCCTGACTGCACAGGTTCCGCACGATCGACACGCAAAGTTGCCCATTGCGTGGCCTCTTGATTTACCCAAGGTAGCAATTGCGCCACCTCGGCTTGCGCCGCGGCAATTTGTTGTGGCTCGGAGCGCGCCACGCCGTCAGCTTCGGCAAGATTACCGCCCAAATACCACACCCACCGGCCATCGGCGGCTGGATGGGTGGTGACTGTGATCCGTGGTTTGCTGCCGCCACCGAGGCAGTGTGCGTATAAAGGTAATAACGCTGGGCCTTTGGCCATAACCATATGTAAGGGCCGCAGCTGTTGTTCTGGTTTACTTAGGGCAAAGGCTTGCAGTAAGTCTTGGTTGCCGCTGCCGGCACACAACACCACACGCTGCGCATTGATGCTGTAGTTATCTGCTTGCACGCCAACCAATTGCTGATTGGCGTAGCGTGGGGTGATTGTTTGCGCCTGCAACAGACTATCGCCAGCCAAGTCGGCTAAACGCTGCACCAGACTGGGTACGTCTAGCACCAACTCAGCCAAGCGATAGACGCGGCCTTTGAAGTCTTTATGTTGCAAAGCGGCGGGCAGCTGTTGCCCTTTGACTTGATCCACCCGACCCCGCATCGCTTTACTGGCAAAAAAGCTGGTCAGATTGCCGGCAATCGAGCCGGGCGACCATAAGTAGTGCGCATCGGACAGTAAACGCACGCCGCGTAAATCCAATTCGCCTTCGCCCTGTAAGGCTTTACGCCAGCGTTCCGGCATATCGGCAATGGCTTCGGATGAGCCGGTTAGCGCACCATGCAGCGCATATTTAGCGCCACCATGAATGATGCCTTGTGACTTCACCGATTGCCCGCCGCCCAGCGTATTGTGCTCAATCAGTAGCGTATTAAAGCCCTGCTGGCGCAATTGCGCGTTGAGCCAGAGCCCGGCAATGCCGCCGCCGATGATGGCAATGTCAGTGTTTAAGGTGAGTGACATAAGCGCCTCTCGCAAAAAATAAGTGAGCAGTATAACCGAGCGCAGTATTATCGCTGCGCCTTTGCTAAACTTTGCTGCTATGAATAGAACTCTATATACCTTGCTACTGTATCTGGCGGTGCCGGTGATTGCCGTGCGCTTGTGGCTGCGTTCCAGAAAAGCACCGGCTTATGCGAAACGCATTGGCGAGCGCTTTGCCGTAACTTTGCCCGAGTTCAAGCAGGGTGGTATTTGGCTGCATGCGGTGTCAGTCGGTGAAAGCATTGCCGCTGCCCCAGTGGTTAAAGCGCTACAGCAACAGTATCCAGATTTACCCATTACTGTGACTTGCATGACGCCGACCGGCTCTGAGCGTATTCAAAGTCTATTTGGCGATAGCGTACAGCATTGTTATTTGCCTTACGATTTACCTTTGGCAAGCAAACGCTTTTTAAAGCGTTTACAGCCCCGTCTAGCCATAGTGATGGAAACCGAGCTGTGGCCGAACCATATTAATCAGTGTGCGCGATTAAAGATTCCCGTGGTGTTGGCCAATGGCCGTTTATCCGAACGTTCGGCACGCGGCTATGGGCGCTTTCCCAAGCTAGTCGCACCGATGCTCAAGCAGATCAGCGCGCTGGCCGTGCAGAGTGCAATTGAAGCCCAGCGTTTTACTGAACTGGGCGCGCGAGCAGATGCGGTGATGGTTACTGGTTCGATTAAATATGATCAGCAAGTCGCCGAGGGCTTACCCGAGCAGGCGCAGACACTGCGCGAGCAATGGCAGGCCAGTCAGCGTCCGATTTGGATTGCTGCCAGTACCCATGAGGGCGAAGATGCCTTGGTGTTAGCCGCGCATCAACAGTTACTCAAGCTCTTTCCTAAAGCCTTATTGATTCTAGTGCCACGCCATCCTGAACGTTTTGAGTCTGTTTATACTTTGTGTGTCGAGCAGGGTATGCGCGTGCAACGTCGCTCCACTGGTGCGCGAGTCACTGCAGAGCAGCAGGTCTTACTCGGCGACACCATGGGCGAATTGATGTTTCTCTATGCGCTGGCCGATGTCGCACTGGTGGGCGGTAGCTTAATTAAACATGGCGGGCACAATATGTTGGAGCCAGTGGCTTTAGCTAAACCCACGCTGACCGGGCCGCATTATTTCAATTTTTTAGAGATTGCCGAGCAATTGCGCGAAGCAGGCGGATTGCAAACGGTTGCCGATAGCCCGCAGCTGGCGCAAGCAGTGGCGCGCTTATGGAGCAGTCACGCACATGCAGAAAAAATGTGCCGCGCTGCGCAACAGGTTTTGCAGCGTAACCAAGGCGCTTTGCAGCGTTTGCTGGATATTATTCAAGTACAGCTAGCTGAGCATCAGTCAGCACCTTAGAGGCACCGCAGCTGCGGTGCTGGCGCGCTTGCGGGCTACTACGAATTGCCGCTAGACCTTGGTGCAAGTCAGTATTAATCTGTACCTAGACCTACCTTATAAAGTGTTTTGTGCACACCTGCAGTGGCGCAAAAACTCGAGTTTAACTGCCCTGACCCGTGTGGCAGCCTTCAGGAGAAGACAATGAGCAGCAGTGATCGCGTTATTATTTTTGATACTACTTTGCGTGATGGTGAGCAAAGCCCCGGCGCTTCAATGACCAAGGAAGAAAAGCTGCGCATTGCTAAAGCCCTTGAGCGCATGCGTGTGGATGTGATTGAAGCGGGTTTTGCCATTGCCAGTCCAGGTGATTTTGATGCAGTAAAAAGTATTGCCGATACCATTCAAGACAGCACCATTTGTAGTTTGGCACGCGCTTTAGATGCTGATATTGAGCGTGCTGCTGAAGCGTTAGCCGGTGCAAACTCGGGCCGTATTCACACTTTTATCGCCACCAGCCCGATTCATATGCAGCACAAATTGCGCATGCAGCCTGATCAAGTGGTCGAGCAAGCAGTCCGTGCAATTAAAAAAGCGCGCAACCTGTGTGCTGATGTTGAGTTTTCCTGTGAAGATGCCGGTCGCTCTGAAATTGATTTCCTTTGCCGCATTGTAGAAGCTGCGATTGATGCCGGCGCTCGCACCATTAATATCCCTGATACCGTTGGTTATGCCATTCCCCACGAGTATGCCAACTTGATCAGTGAGCTGATTAATCGTGTACCCAATGCTGATAAAGCGATTTTCTCGGTGCACTGTCACAACGATTTAGGTTTGGCCGTCGCCAACTCCTTAGCGGCAGTGGTGGCTGGCGCCCGTCAAGTTGAGTGTACGATCAATGGTTTGGGTGAACGTGCGGGGAATGCGGCGCTGGAAGAAATCGTCATGGCGATCAAAACCCGTCAGGACTTATTAGGCGTGCACACCAATATTGATACGCCGCATATTCTCAGCGTGTCGCGCATGGTGTCTGGCATTACCGGTTTCCCAGTGCAGCCCAATAAAGCCATTGTCGGAGCCAATGCTTTTGCCCACGAGTCTGGGATTCACCAAGATGGCGTGCTTAAACACCGCGAAACCTATGAAATTATGGCTGCAGAAGATGTCGGCTGGCATGCCAATAAAATGGTCATGGGCAAACACTCAGGCCGCAGCGCATTTCGCAGCCGCTTATTAGAGCTGGGCATTGAGTTAGCCAGCGAAACAGAACTCAACGCAGCTTTTGCGCGCTTTAAAGATTTAGCCGATAAAAAGCATGAGATTTTTGATGAAGACCTACAAGCGCTGGTGTCAGAAACATTATCTGAAGAAACCCCAGAGATGTATAAGTTAGTCAGCCTAGAGGTGGCCAGTAAGACCGGCGAAGTGCCCCATGCGCACCTTGTGCTAAGTATTGATGGCAAAGAAGTTGCCGCTGATGAGCAAGGCTCAGGTCCGGTCGACGCTGCGTTCAAAGCCATTGAGAAAGTTGCGCAATCTGGCGCTACCTTACAGCTGTACTCAGTCAACGCTATTACTCAAGGTACCGACTCACAAGGTGAAGTGACGGTGCGTTTGGAGCGCGGTGGCCGTATCGTCAATGGTAATGGTGCCGATACCGATATCGTGATTGCTTCAGCCAAAGCCTATCTCAATGCCTTGAACTTGATGCAGGCGAGTACGGCTAAAGCACACCCACAGGTTGACGGTGTGTGATCAACCCAATGAGCTTAATGCATGATCAAGAGGTACGCCGCCAGGCCATGCTGCAAGCAATGCAGTTGGAGGTCTGGTTGCCGCGTCAGCAGCTAGTCAATGCTGCTGCTTCTCGTGAGTACTTACTGCAGTGGCAGCCTGAAGACTGTGTGGTAGTCGAGCCGAGTGCTGCTGCCCAGTCTAGGGCTAAAGTTACAGCCACTGCCGCACCGAGTCATAATCCAGTAACGCGCCCTCGTGGTGAGGTGTATGTTTCGGTACATGAGAAACTAGCTGCGCTGCAAGCTGCGCAACCTGCTAAAGCAGCGGTTAAGCCGATGGTGGCCGCCGTTGCGGACCCTACTCCTGCTACTCCTGCAGTCGAGGCCACAGAGCTAGCACCTGCTGAGCCCATCCCGCGCTTTGCCTTGCAATTGTTGCGGGCAGACAACTGTTTAGTGCTAGTGGATTTACCTACTGGTGAGCCGTTTCAAAGCCGTGATCCTGATTATCAATTACTTAAAGATATGTTGCGCGCGGCGGGCTTAACCGACAAGCCCAGTTTTATGCGTCAAGGTACGCCCATTACTTGGCCATTGTTGCTTACAGGTAATTTAATGCACGAGCAAAATGCCACCGCAGCACGGGCATGCGTACGCGATTTATTAAGTGTTGAGCTGCAAAGCGCACCCACAGCCTGCATTTGGTTGCTGGGTAAGCAAGCAGTGCGCTTCGCCAATGCTATAGACGAGGCTCCCTTGTATAGCCTGCAGGACTTCTCTGGCGCGACCCAAGTATGGAGTCTACCTGGCTTGGAGCAGGTGCTGGAGCAGCCTCTCCTTAAACGGGACATTTGGCGCAGCATGTGCGCGGTACGCTCACTCTGGCAGGTAGAAAATGATGGCTAAAATTAGCTTTCGCTTGATGCAGGAAAAAGACTTAGATTCCGTACTCGCTCTTGAGCAACAGGCCTTTACCCATCCGTGGACGCGCAAACTGTATGTTGATGCGTTGCACAGTTATGAATGCTGGATGCTGTATGTGGATGAGCGCCATGTGGGGCATGGGGTCATCAGTCAGGTGCTGGATGAGGCGCATTTGTTGAATATCGCCATTGCCGTCAGCGAACAGGGCCAAGGCTTAGGCTTACAGTTGCTGGAGCATCTGATGCAGCGTGCTAGTCAGCGTGGCTGCGTGGAGTGTTTCTTAGAGCTGCGCGCTTCTAACAAGTCGGCTTATCGTTTGTATGAGCGTTATGGTTTTAATGAGATTGGCCGCCGCCGCGACTATTACCCAGCCCCGGCTGGGCATGAAGATGCTCTGGTGATGGTGTGCACATTATTTGCAGACCATCAGTAGCTATAAATAATGTGTGACTGCAGCGGTCGAAATTTTGTCAAACTGCAGATACTTGTATAAGTAAGACGATATAACTGAGGAAGCTATGCCTGAATTACAACAGCTGTTTGATAATAATGTCCAATGGTCTGAGTCAATCAAAAAAGATGACCCTACTTTTTTTGAAAAGCTAGCCAAGCAACAAGCACCAGAATATTTATGGATTGGTTGCTCTGATGCTCGAGTTCCGGCCAATGAAATCGTGGGCATGCTACCAGGGGATTTATTTGTGCACCGCAATGTTGGTAATGTGGTGTTGCACACGGATCTGAACTGTTTGTCAGTGATTCAATACGCCGTTGATGTGCTAAAAGTTAAGCACATTCTGGTCACTGGTCACTATGGTTGTGGTGGCGTGCGCGCGGCGATGCAGGACAAGCAAGTGGGTTTAACTGATGCTTGGTTGCGCGGTATTCGTGATTTGCATTATGAACACTATGAAGAGCTGTCGAAGCTGGCCACAGAAGAAGAGCGCGTTGATCGCTTATGTGAGCTCAATGCTATTGCGCAGGTCGCCAATGTCAGTCACACCGCTATTGTGCAAAATGCTTGGCACCGTGGGCAAAAGTTATCCATTTATGGCTGTGTGTACGGTATTAAAGACGGCTTGTGGAAAAACTTGGACGTGACCATTAAGGGAATTGATCAGGTGCCGGCGCAGTACCGCTTACGTAAGCGCGACTAACGGGTTAACTGGGTTAAAACACAACGCCAGCCAATGTTGATTAGCTGGCGTTGTGTTTTATGGCTACTGCTCTGGTTTACTTGCCGCCATTTGATAGGCGGTTTCTAGGGCGATGTGTAAGCTGCCAGTATCAATCTCACCAGTGCCGGCTAAGTCCAGCGCTGTGCCGTGATCCACAGAGGTGCGAATAATCGGCATACCAAGGGTAATGTTGACTGCCGCACCAAAGCCGCGGTGCTTGAGCACTGGTAAACCTTGGTCGTGATACATGGCTAAGACTGCATCACACTGTTTCAGGTTGTGCGGGGTGAACAAAGTGTCTGCTGGTAGGGGGCCGACTAAGTCCATGCCTTCCGCACGCAGCGCATCCAATTTGGGCTCAATGATGTCCAGCTCCTCACGCCCTAAGTGGCCATCTTCGCCGGCGTGGGGGTTGAGGCCGCAGACGAGAATGCGCGGCTTTTTAATAGCAAATTTTTGCTGTAATTCAGCATGCAAAATACGTGTAATGGTTTCGATGCGCTCACTGGTAATGGCATCGGCAACTTCACGTAAGGGCAGGTGAGTAGTGACTAGAGCAACCCGTAAACCGTGGGTAGCCAGCATCATGACCACTTGCGGTGCTTGAGTCAGCTCTTGGAGAAACTCAGTGTGACCGGAAAATGGCACACCCGCATCATTAATGATGCCTTTGTGTACCGGTGCGGTGATCATCGCGCTGAAAGTGCCATCTAAGCAGCCTTGGCCTGCGCGGGTTAATGTTTCCAGTACATGTTGCGCATTCGCTTGATTCAGTTGGCCAGCAGTCACTGGCTCATACAGGGGTGTATCCCAGACATACAGGCTGTCGGCTGGCGCGGGTTTATCAGGCCAAGCGCCCGGCTCTACATCGAGCAGTTGTACTTGTAAGCCCAGTTGAAGAGCACGCTCGCTGAGCAGCTGGCGATTAGTAATAGCAATAACTGGGTAAGGCTGCACTTCATGAGCCAGCATCAAACATAAGTCGGGACCAATACCAGCAGGTTCACCGGGTGTTAAAGCAAAACGCAAAGTCATATGTCTTTAATCTCCACATAGGCTTCGTCACGGATCTGACGTAACCATGTTTGCAGTTCTTCATCGTACTTACGGTTGCGCAGTAGGTTAACGGCTTGTTGTTCACGCATTTGTTCGCTGCTATCGGTGCTGCGGCGATCCATGACTTGCAGTACGTGCCAACCAAACTGGCTTTCAAAGGGCTGCGAAAGTTGGCCGATTTCTGTGCGCGCCATTTCCTCACGGAAGGCTGGCACTAGGGAGTTTGGATCAATCCAGTCTAAGTCACCGCCATTGCGCGCAGAGCCTGGGTCTTCAGAGAACTGTTTGGCCAGGGTGGCAAAATCTTCGCCGCTGCGTAAGCGCTCATGTAAGCGGGTGGCCAGTTGCTGGGTGGCCGCTGGGCTGCGAATTTCACTTGGTTTGAGCAGAATATGACGCACATGCACTTCATCGCGGTAGACTGCTTCATCGCCGCGTTTATCTTGCAGTTTGAGCATAATAATGCCGCCAGCAGTACGTGACGGCTGAGTGACTTGGCCTACGGCCATGGAGGCCAATAAACGGTCAAAAGGCGGTGGTAACTGCCCAGCTTTACGCCAACCCATGTCACCGCCTTCTAAAGCGTTTTCACTGGCGGAGTAGGTCATGGCCAATTGAGCAAAGTCTGCACCATCTTCCAACTGCGCAACAATTGTCTCTACGGTTTTTTGTGCTTGTGCTAGATCATCACTGGTGGCTCCGTCGGGCACTGGAACCAAAATGTTCGATAGCAGGTATTCTTCTGCGAGCTGCATTTTACCAAGATCTGAGGCTAAGAAGTTTTGTACTTCCTGATCAGTCACCTGAATACGCTCTGCAACACGGTATTGACGGACACGGCTGATGGTCATTTCTTGACGGATCTGCTCTTGTGCATCGTCTAGGCTTAAACCATCCGCAGCTAAGGCTTGCTCAAACTCTGCCTGAGTTAAGCCGTTGCGCTCGGCAATGGTGGCCATGGCATCACTGAGTTCTTCATCGCTGACGCGAATTCCAGAGCGTTCCGCCATTTGCAGTTGAATAGCATCAATGATCAAGCGTTCCATGACTTGCTGACGCAAAACATCTTCTGGCGGTAATTCAACTCCGCGCTTGTTGATGGTTTGCTGCACTTCCTTGAGGCGTGTTTGGTATTGGCTGTACATGACAATGTCGTTATCGACAATAGCTGCCACACGGTCCAATGGTTGTTCTGCTGCGATTACAGTGCCTACCAGCAAGCTGCTGGCGAGGATGATCGCGGATAGAGGTCTAATAAGCATTGTTTTCACGTTCACGGTAGCCTTGGATGCCTTCATCGAGGAATGTCTCTACTTTGTTACCGGTTACACCACCTAAACCTTTAAGGACGATCTGCAGGAATACCCCGTGATCACCTGTGCGGTTGTCGAGCGGCGACATGTTGCGCTCATCATAGTCAACCCAGTAGCGGTTGATGAGGCGCAGCTTCCAGCAGCAGCTGTCATACTCAAAGCCACCAAAGGCTTCTAAGGTGCTGTTGCGGTTGTAGTCAAACTGCCAGCGACCAATAACGCTCCATTGCGGCATAACTGGCCACATAAATGAGGCATCGGTTTGTTCGATTTTGTAGAAGTCTTTGTAGACTCTATCGTTATCGTTTTTATCAACATAGTCAGTACTGCCAGTAACCCAGATGCCGTCATCGTTGAGGTGCAGGGTGTCATTGCGGTAGCGGTAGCCAAAGTTCACAATCTTGTTTAAATCTTGTTGCGATTGATAGTGGAACATGGCACTACCAGAGCGGGTGCGGTGTGTATCTGGGTCCCACATCAAGTCAGCATTAACACGCCACTCGTGGTTAAATTGGAACATGTATTCACTTGCATATGGCGAGCGGGAGCTGGTATTGGCAGCAACTTTTTTATAGTCAGTGCCCGAAAGTAAAACTTTACGGTCGGAGAAGTAATAGGCCTGACCAAAACTAATACGCTGACGCTCAAAGCCGCTGTCATCTAACCAGCGACTGGTTAAGCCGAGTGAGACTTGATTGGCATCGCCAATGCGGTCATGGCCACTGAAGCGGTTGTCCCGGAATAAGCTGGCATAGCTGAACTGCATTTCACTGGTATCAAACAGCGGTAAATCAGTTTGGTCCTCATTGGGCACGTACAGATAGAACAAGCGCGGCTCTAAGGTTTGACGGTAGTTTGTTCCGGACCATTGAGTCTCGCGGTCGAAGTACAAGCCACTGTCTACGCTATAAATACCAATGCTGCGGTCTGGACTGCTGTTGAATTTGGTCTTATTGTCTCTTAGGTACTCTTTGCCTGTGCTGTCTAAGTTCAGGTCGTAACGAGTATAGGCATACTTCACTTCAGGCTTAATAAAGCCCCAGCTCCAGTTCATAGGCAAACTGACGGCAGGCTCGATATGCATGCGATCACCGTTGGCACGACTTAAGCCCTTTAAGCTCACGTCTCGCCACGGCTCTGTCTTACCATCTTCGTCGTAGTAATTGCCTTTTTTCAGTGAACGATCAAAGCGTGTCCACTCAGTGTTATAGCTCATCTGTAAACCCGCAGGCTGATAGGGCAGCGCGCCGGCTAGAGAAAACTGTGGCAACTTATCGTAAGGGGTGACATCGCTGATGTTGGCCATTTCATAGGCATGCACACCAAGCTGAGCAGAATAGCTATTACCACGCCAAGTTAAATTGGCTTTTTGGTCCAGAGTTTCGTTGGAGCCGGCAATGATATTGCTATTTAAGTCCTGGAAATAGTAAGGGTCACTGATGGCTGTGTAATCAATACTACCGAGGAGGCGCTGATTAAAGCCTTGTTCATGCTGCAGCATATACATCCAACGATCTTTTTTATATTCCGACTGCAGTTTGCGCTCGTCTTCATCGTCACTTAACCACGCACCGCCAATACGGCTTTCACTGCTTTTGCTGAGGTAACGGAACTCACCTTCAGTCAGTAAACCGCGGTTGCTCATGTAGTTAGGATAAAGCGTGGCGTCAAAATTTGGCGCTAAGTTGAAGTAGTAGGGGGTGGTGAGGTCTAAGCCGTTGTCGTTACTGTAGCTGATACTCGGCGGTAAAAAGCCAGACTGACGACGGTCATCAATCGGGAAGTGAATATACGGCGTATAGAAGACAGGAATGTCTTTGACCCGCAGGGTTACGTTGGTTGCACTACCAAAGCCTGTGTTTGGGTTTAGCGTGACGTTGTTACCGCGTAAATGCCATGCATTGCTGCCCGGGGAGCAGCTGGTGTAAGTGCCGTCTTTTAATCGAATGATGGCATCTTCTTGGCGTCTAACATATTGCGCACTGCCGCGAGAGTTACCGGCATGCATTACATATTCAGCGTTTTCAACTTTGGCAGCACCGCTATCGAGTTGCAATTCTGCACGGTCACCAACCAATAAGGCATTGCGATCACGAATACGCACATTACCTTTGAGCTCACCAAGATTGTCTTGTTGGTATAAGTTGGCTTCGTCGGCCTCGGCTTGCAAGCTGGCTTGGCGAATAATCACATCACCGGCCAATGTCGCAGTTTCTGTTTTTTGCTCGTAGCGTGAAACACCAGCGTTGACATACAAAGGCGAATCGCTAAATGAGCTGGTGTCATTCATCCCAGGACGAATAGGCTCAATATAAGCACCGCTGCAGTAAGGACCAACTTCCGCCAGTTGCGCCTCACTGAGTTCTTCGCGCGGCACCCAATCTAAGTGACTAAAATCAGCGCTGCGTGAGGCTAGCCCTTTACCGCGGTTGCTGCTGACAGATTGCGGCGCGGCTGGCGCAGTAGGAGCGCTGCCCTTGGCTTGGCTCGCATCGGTTTTTGCAGTGCTGGTGCTAATTGGCTGGCTTGGCTCAGGGCGCGGTGGGCGCACTGTTTGACTGTCTTGAGTCGTGCAGGACCAGCCGCCATTGGCACTTTTACAATCATACTGCTGTGCTGTGGCGCTGCTACTGAGCAAAGGCTGTAAGATGCAGAGCGCCCCAGTGGCTAAAAGGGGGAGTTTGTTACGATAAGAATATTTTGCTGCCATAGTGTGTGTCCGTGCTTCCCGCATGCGCTTGGTGATAAATACCCAGCATGCCTCTCGAAGGGCTGGAAAAGATCAGCGATAATAAAGCATGCCCTACAGAACGGCTAGCACCGTTGGAGAATTACCATGCCAAATCAACATATAAGTGTAGACGATAGCCGTTTACAAGCGTTAACGCACTGGTTTACTGAGCAACTACCACTTATTGCTCAGCAAGCAGGTTTCACAGAGACTACCGTAAATCATCTACAACCATCCAGTAGTGATGCAAGTTTTCGCCGTTATTTTCGTTGGCACTCAGAGTCGCTCGATCTGGTTTTAATGGATGCACCGCCGCCACGGGAAGACTGCCGCCCGTTTGTGAAAATGGCTCAATTGCTGGCAGAGGGTGGTTTGCATGTGCCAAAAGTTTGGGCGCAAGATTTAGAGCAAGGTTTTTTAGTGCTTTCGGATCTAGGATTACAGACGTGGCTGGAAATACTTAACGATGAAAATGCTGATGCGCTTTTTAGTTTGGCGATTGACGCACTCATTACGCTACAGAAAATTCCTGTGCAAAATGCGCAGCTACCAACCTACGATGAAGCCTTGTTGCGCCGTGAGTTACAGCTGTTTCCAGAGTGGTATGTGCAGTGCGAGTTAGGCATTCGTTTTTCTGAGCAGCAAGAGTATTTGTGGCAGCAGGCTTGTGATGTTTTGCTGGAAAGTGCACTTAAGCAGTCAAGCGTCTTGGTGCACCGCGATTATATGCCGCGCAATCTGATGCTAAGCACTCCTAATCCGGGTATTTTGGATTTCCAAGATGCGGTCCAGGGTCCAGTCAGTTATGACATTATCAGCTTGTTTAAAGATGCTTTTATTAGTTGGCCAGAAGAGCGAGTGAAAATCTGGTTGCAGCAGTACTGGGATAAGGCCCGGGCCAATGGCATTGCCCTGCCAGAGACTTTTCAAGCATTCTACGATGACTGTGATTTAATGGGCGTGCAGCGTCATCTGAAAGTGATTGGTATTTTTTCTAGAATTTGCCACCGTGATGGCAAACCACGCTACTTAGCTGATGTGCCACGGTTCTTTAACTACCTACAGCAGGTACTTGAGCGACAGCCCACGTTAGCGCCTTTAGCACAATTACTAGCCAGTTTTCCTGAAGCGAGATAAATACGATGCGAGCTATGATTTTAGCTGCGGGCAAGGGTGAGCGTATGCGCCCCTTAACGCTGACGACACCGAAACCCTTGATTAGCGTCGCCGGTGTGCCATTGATTGAGTATCACTTGCGTGCTTTAGCACGGGCCGGTTTTAAAGAAGTGGTGATTAATCACGCTTGGTTGGGTGAGAAAATTGAAGCGCACCTAGGTACAGGTGAGCAGTTTGGTTTAAATATTCAGTACTCCGTAGAGTCGCAGCCCCTTGAAACCGGCGGCGGGATTTACCAAGCGTTAAAGTATTTGGGTGATGCGCCTTTTGTTTTGGTGAATGGCGATATTTGGACGGATTATGATTTTTCCGCATTGCGCAAGCCGCTAACGGGTTTGGCGCATTTAGTACTGATGGATAATCCTGAACACCATGTTGAGGGCGACTTCTCTTTACAGCAGGAGCAAGTGAGCTTACCTCAGGCTGGCAATAGCTTAACCTACAGCGGTATTGCCGTGCTGCATCCGCAGTTATTTGCGGATTGTGTCGGCGGAGCTTTTCGTTTGGCGCCCTTGTTGCGCCAAGCCATTGCCCGGGGCCAAGTCAGTGGTGAGCATTTTACTGGGCACTGGATTGATGTGGGTACCCAGGAGCGCTTAGCTGCGGCTGAAGCGTTGCTGGCTAGCTTATGATTTGGCCGGTCACAATACTGTGTGGTCTAGTAGGAATGTTAATAGCGCATATTCCCGGGGCGCTATTGGGTCTACTGATTGGCAATATTATTGATCGGAATTTAGCCATCAAAAGCTGGGCTGATTTGCGTACTCGCTTACCTGTGCGGGCACAGCCGCAGCTCAATGCCGAGCAGGTGTTGTTTATGTTGCTGGGGCATTTAGCTAAAAGCACGGGACGGGTGAGTGCCGCACATATTCAGTCGGCCCGCGCTGAGATGCAGCGCTTACAGTTGTCGGCAGCTGCACAAAAAAGGGCAATTGCTGCGTTTACCCAAGGTAAAGATTGTGCTTTAACGGACTTGCGCAGTGCCTTGCGCAGCCATTATGCCGCAGATAAAGCTGAGCAGTTGCTTACTGCAGGCTGGCGCATAGCCTATGCACAAGGCCTAGCAACGGCCAAGCAGCGCCGTATTTTACAGCGCTGTGCGGATTGGCTGAATTATCCTGCGGCCAGTTTTTCCCGTCTTGAGGCGCAACTGATGCCCACGCGGCTACGGCCTAATTCAGCCGGCAATGAGCTGGAGGCCGCTTTGCAGTTATTGGGGGTGACCCGCAGCACATCATTGGCGCAGGTTAAGCAGGCCTATCGCCGCAAAGTCAGTGTCCATCATCCAGATAAACTGATGGGGGCTGGTGCACCACCGGCGCAGTTGCGGGCAGCGACGGAGAAAACCCGCGCACTGCATCAAGCCTATGCCTTGGTGCGTAAACACTTACAAGGCTAGAGCTGTTAAGGCTCTAGCTCTTGGATGTAACTGGCCACTGCCAGCATCTCGTCATCAGACATATTGGCGGTAATAGCCAACATCACTGACGCAGCGCGGCTGGGGTCTTGACTACGAAAGACTTTCAGGGTGCGGGTGACGTATTCCGCTGGCTGCCCTGCCAGTCTCGGCATATCTTGCTGGCCTTGCCCCTGTGCGCCATGGCAGCTTTGGCAGACGCGTTGGAAAATGGCTTCGCCAGCATCGCGCAGTTGGGGAGTATCAGAAGGCTTGGTGACAACTTTTTGCTGCCCATAATAGAGGGCGATATTAACTCTATCCTCTTGGCTGAGGGCACCGGCCAGTTTTGACATAACAAAGTCGGTGCGCTCACCGTTGGCGAACTTCTCAAAGGCATTGAATAAGTAGATCGGGTTTTGCTCAGCGAGGTTGGGGATGTAATTGCGCTTACTGTTGCCGTCTTCACCATGGCAGTGTTTGCACAAAGAGATACGCTCATGGCCAGCCACGTAGGCTGCTTCTTGCGCCGCAGGGTCGGCTTTGAGCGCCTCGAGTTGTTGTAAGGGGTGTTGATCAGCAAAGCTAAAACTGGCTAAGCCGCTGAGTAAAACAAAAAGTATGCTGCGCATGTAGTGTCCATTCTAAGTGTCAGGTAGGTCAGTGAGGTCTGGTTGCTGTGCTGCCTTACCATGGGTTAGTAAAAGATTTATTCAGCCAACCTTTTACACGACGAAATAACTGCTCTTGTTCTAAGCTGTGAATACCAGCGTCAGCGCTTAGGCTGATTTGTTGGTATGCCGGCAAATGTGCACGACGGCTGGCATTTAAACGCTGGCGCGCTGCACTTTCAGTTTGAGCGTTGCCCTTATAATAGAAGTCTGCAATGGGCTGCATATTGGCATCGATCAAGTTTTCAACAGATGCGCTGGCTAATCTACTCTCGCGCACAGAGATTAAAACAGTAGCAGCTGCTGAGGCGGGATGTGATGCCTGATAGTCCAGTGCCCAATGCGCGCCTTCATGCTGACCAAGTAAGATGATGTGTGCAGCATTAATACTTTGGCCATAGGCTATGGCAGCGTCAATAAAGTTACTGATGCGCTCTGGGTAGTCGGGGATCGGTAGCGGCTCTGGTGCTGTGGGCACTGGCGTCTCAGCAATAACCTCGGGTTCTTCGCTAATTGCTTCTTCTGCTACTGGTTCTTCTTCAGGCTCCGCTACGGGGTCTGGCGCTTCCTCTATTATTGGCTGTGCTGGTTCGGCCTCGATCGGCGCCTCAGCAATAGGCGCAGGCGGCTGCACAATGAACTGTTCGGCAACTGGTTCCGCGATGAAATGCTCAGCGGTGATGTCCGCCTGTGGTGGTTCCGGTAAGTTCAGGCTGAGGGTATGCCAGCCTGCATCGGGAAGATTTCTACGCAGTGGGCCAATGCTATTGGGCCAGTCAAAAGTCTCGCCCACACCGGGCAGCAAGATGACCAAGCCTTGCGCAGTGGCGGTGTTGGCCGGCAGAAACAGAGCAGAAAAGTGTTCTGTGGCTGTACTCAAGCTTATAAGCTGGTCAGCATCGTTGCTGAGTTGCACGGCTTGTGCGCTGAGAACGCTACGCTCCAGCAGTGGCGCTCGGGGGCTGCGAGGTTGTTGTGTGATATCCGCAGCAGAACTGGATGCGGTGGAGGGGGCAGCTAGACCTACTGCTGAGTAGAGGCCGCAGGCAATCAGTAGTAGCGCGCTAGAAAGACTTGTCATTATGGCCTCCCGGTAATGGCCCGTGGCTGCTGCTTATTGCTAGATAGCCTACGGGGTCTGTATCTCGCTATTGAGTTCCAGCATGTAGCTGCGGAAAATTTGTGCAAGTACTTGGTTGGCTATTTCAAGGTCATTGTGCTGCATTTGTGCGGCAACACGGTCGGCGCTGTCAAGGGCTTCATCTGAGCCATTAATGGCTGACATTTTTAGAACTATATAGGCTTGGATGCTATTTACCGGAACACCTTCGCCACGGTAAAACATTGTACCTAAGCGCAGTTGCGCAATGGCATGGCCTTGTACTGATGCTTGTTCAAACCATTTCAAAGCTTGAGCGTAGTCCCGTGGGGTGTGCTGGCCTTGATACCAGTACTCACCCAAAGCAAATTGCGCATCAGCATAACCAAGCTGAGCAAAATTTAAACAATCATCTAAGGCTACTTTGGGGTCGTTAGCTATACGCTCTAAACTGCATTGCTGAGTTGCAGGAATAATAAGCGAGTTGTCGTCGGCATAGGCAAGTAGCGACGACATGCAAAAGCCGATACACAGCATAAAACGGCTAAAACCAGTCATTACAGTTATTGAGCTCCGTATCTGAAAAGTGGCTAGAGAACCTTGGAAATGAGTAACAGGGCACATTATGCGGTATAGACTTGCGTAAAGACCACCGCTAAGCGTGGATCAACCCTGTTTTAAGTCAATATTTTTCCTCAGGGAGGATTTGCCAAGATTAGGCTACAGCGCAGTAAGTGAGAACAGGTTAGACTTAACAGCTTTGTTATCCTGTAGAGACTATCACTATGGCTATTCAAGCCACGCCTTATAAAGTTGAGCTGAACCTGACCGATATGGATCGCAACCTGTATGACAGTTTGCGTTTTAGTATGGCGCGCCATCCGTCGGAGACAGCTGAGCGCTTGCTGGCGCGTTTATTAGCGCGGGCGTTGTGGCATGCCGAGCACATCGAGTTTGGTCGCGGTTTAGCCAATGTTGATGAGCCTGCAGTCTGGGAGAAAAGCCTTGATGGTCGTGTCTTGCATTGGCTAGAGGTGGGGCAACCAACAGCTGAGCGAATGACCTGGTGTTCACGTCGAGCTGAGCGTTTAAGTGTTTTAGCTTACGGCAGCTTGCGTACTTGGGTTGGCAAAGAGCTTGATCCAGTACGAGCTTTGAAGAATTTAAACGTAGTGGCAATCAGCCAAGAATCCCTAAGCAATTTAGCGCAAGACTTGCCCCGCACAATTAATTGGAGCGTGATGATCAGCGACGGCGATGTATTCGTCACCGATGAGCGTGGACAACATACGCTAGAGTTGGAGTGGCTGCATGGGGCACGCGACTAAGTTTTGGCGAGTGGTTTAGCCGTGAATTTGTTTTAGTTAAAAAAGAGTAAGTACATAGTTATGCGTATCGAACAACGACCGTTACCTGCCGTTTTACCTGACTTAGGTGATCTGCCACCACTATTAACGCGTATTTATGCTGCCCGTGGTGTGCAGAGCGCTGTGGAGCTGGAGAAAGGCTTGGCACGTTTGCTGCCGACCCACTTGCTCAAAGGTATGGATGCTGCAGTGCACTTATTGACCCATGCTCTTGAGCAGCGCCAACGCATTTTGATTGTTGGTGATTTTGATGCAGATGGCGCCACAGCCAGCTGTGTCGGGGTGTTAGGTTTGCGTATGCTCGGTGCTGCCCATGTGGATTACTTGGTACCGAATCGCTTTGACTATGGTTACGGCTTAACACCGGAAATTGTTGCTGTGGCCCTGGAGCGCCAGCCGGATGTATTGGTCACTGTGGATAACGGTATTTCCAGTATTGAGGGTGTTGCTGCAGCTCAGGCAGCAGGGCTGAAAGTGATTGTCACTGACCACCACTTGCCCGGTGCTGAGTTGCCCGCTGCTGACGCCATTGTTAATCCCAACCAGCCCGGCTGTGACTTTCCCAGTAAAGCTTTGGCTGGTGTAGGGGTGATGTTCTATGTCTTGTTGGCTTTGCGCGCACACTTGCGTGGCAGTGGTTGGTTTATTGAGCAAGGCCTGCAAGAACCCAACTTAGCTGAGCTGTTAGATTTAGTCGCCTTAGGCAGTGTGGCTGATGTGGTGCCGTTAGATGCGAATAACCGGATTCTAGTCCACCAAGGTTTGGCGCGGATTCGGGCCGGGCGCGCGCGACCAGGTTTGCGAGCTATTTTAGAAGTTGCGCGGCGTGATCACCGGCGCATCGTTGCCACAGACTTAGGTTTTATTGTTGGCCCGCGCCTGAACGCAGCTGGCCGTTTAGACGATATCAGCTTGGGGATTGAGTGCTTGCTCTGTGAAGACGCTGCTGGCGCTATGCAGCGTGCGCAACAATTGGATCAGTTGAATCAGGACCGTAAGCACATTGAGCAAGGTATGCAGCGCGAAGCCTTGGTACAGCTAAAGGATTTGCCACTAGATAATCTTCCCTTTGGTTTGTGTTTGTTCGAGCCAGAGTGGCATCAGGGCGTGATTGGCATTTTAGCCTCACGGATGAAAGAGCGTTATCACCGCCCGGTGATTGCTTTTGCCGATGCCGGTGATGGCCAGTTAAAAGGCTCTGCGCGCTCGGTTCCGGGCTTGCATATTCGTGATGCCTTGGACGCTGTGGCTGCGCGTTTCCCAGAGTTAATCAGTAAGTTTGGTGGCCATGCGATGGCTGCGGGGCTGACTTTGCAGCAAGAACATTATTTGGCCTTTGCCAAAGCCTTTGATGCAGAGGTGCGCCGCCAGCTCAACGAAGAGGATCTCACTGGGCGAATTTACTCCGATGGCAGCTTAGCTGCGCATGAATTTGATATGCAGCTGGCGCAACAGCTACGTCATGCCGGGCCTTGGGGGCAGCGCTTTCCTGAGCCGTTATTTCATGGTGATTTTAAAATACTCAGTCAGCGCTTGGTCGGAGAAAAACATTTAAAGCTGGTCTTACAAAGTGGCCAAGGTGCGCCATCAGTGGATGCCATTGCCTTTAATATTGATTTGGATATTTGGCCCAATGCCAGCATTCAAACAGCGCAGGTTGCTTATACGTTAGATGTAAATGAATTCCGCGGTAATGAGAGTTTACAGCTGATTGTTTCGAGCCTGGCACCTGCTTAAATAAAATGCGACAGCTGCGGCTTGGATGCGCGCACAGAGGCTGCTTATTCAGGTACAATTAGCCTTTTTACATTGTTCAATAAAGCGAGAATCGTCTGTTATGGAAGTCAATCCAATCCATTTAACCATCAATGACTTAGCCGAGCGTACGCAAGTCATTCGGGGGTATCTTTGACTACGCTACCAAGCGTGAGCGTCTAATCGAAGTTGAACGAGAGCTGGAAGATCCTGAGATTTGGAATAACCCAGAGAACGCGCAAAACCTTGGTCGCGAGCGTGCTTTGCTGGCTCAAGTTGTAGAAACATTGGATAACCTCGAGAACGGCGTGCAGGACTCTAAGGAACTGTTAGAGATGGCTGTTGAGGAAGACGACCATGAAGCCGTTGAAGAAGTACGTGCTGAACTAGAACGCTTGGCTGAGCAATTGGGTACTTTAGAGTTTCGCCGGATGTTTAGTGGTGAAATGGATGCCAATAATGCTTATCTGGATATTCAAGCAGGCTCTGGCGGTACTGAGGCACAGGATTGGGCAAATATTCTACTGCGGATGTATCTGCGGTGGGCTGATCATAACGGTTTTAAAGCAACCATTATGGAGTTGTCAGCCGGTGATGTGGCTGGCATTAAAGGCGCGACTCTACATATTCAAGGTGAGTATGCTTTTGGTTGGTTGCGTACCGAAACTGGTGTGCACCGTTTAGTGCGTAAAAGCCCGTTTGACTCAGGCAACCGCCGTCATACCTCATTTACTGCAGTGTTTGTGTCGCCAGAAATTGACGACAACATTGAAATTGATATCAACCCAGCTGATTTACGCACTGATACCTACCGCTCATCCGGCGCTGGTGGTCAGCACGTGAACACCACAGACTCAGCGGTACGCATTACCCACGTACCAACCAACACCGTGGTGAGCTGTCAGAACGAGCGCTCGCAGCATGCCAACCGTGATACTGCGATGAAAATGCTCCGTGCCAAATTGTATGAGTTGGAGTTATCCAAACGTACAGCTGCTTCACAAGAGCTGGAAGACAGCAAATCAGACATTGGCTGGGGTCATCAGATTCGTTCTTACGTCTTGGATCAATCGCGTATTAAAGACTTACGGACTAACGTTGAAGAAAGTAATTGCGACGCCGTGTTAGATGGTGAGATCAATCAGTTTTTAGAAGCGAGCCTGAAACAAGGGCTGTAATGGCCCGCGGCGTGCTAGACACGCCAGTATTGTAATCAGTGCGCAAGTGCGTGCTTACAGTCGCTGTACGAGCGACCTGAATTAAATAGTGGATACCATCATGAGCGAACAACCGCTAACTCAGCATGAGTTGCAAGAGGAAGAAAACCGTTTAATTGCCCTGCGTAAAGAGAAGCTGGCAATTGAGCGGGCGAAAGGCAATGCATTCCCCAATGATTTTCGTCGCGAACACTACTGCGCTGACATCCAGAAGACGTATGTGGATGAAACTAAAGAAGAATTAGTCAGCGCCGCGATACCGGTGAAGATTGCTGGACGTATCATGCTCAATCGCGGTGCCTTTATGGTGGTGCAAGATATGACCGGTCGCTTGCAAGTCTATGTGGACCGCAAAGGCTTGCCAGCAGAAAAATTGGCTGAGATTAAAACTTGGGATCTGGGCGATATTATTGCTGTTGAGGGGACCTTGTCGCGTTCCGGCAAGGGTGATTTATACGTACATATGACCCAAGTCCAGTTACTCACTAAATCACTACGCCCACTGCCGGATAAGCATCATGGTTTAACCGACACTGAGCAGCGTTACCGCCAGCGTTATGTTGACTTAATTGTTAACGAAGAAGTACGTGAAACCTTTAAAATTCGTTCAAAAGTGATTGCGCACATTCGTAACTTTTTAACTGAGCGTGATTTCTTAGAGGTGGAAACACCAATGCTGCAAACCATTCCCGGTGGTGCAGCGGCTAAGCCTTTCGAAACGCATCATAATGCCCTCGATTTGCCAATGTATTTACGGATCGCCCCTGAGCTGTATTTGAAGCGTTTAGTGGTGGGTGGTTTTGAGCGTGTGTTTGAAATCAACCGTAACTTCCGTAACGAAGGTGTGTCTACGCGCCATAATCCGGAGTTCACAATGCTTGAGTTCTATCAGGCGTATGCGGACTACGAAGATAATATGGATCTCACCGAGGAGTTATTCCGTGAGCTGGCGCAAAAAGTATTGGGCAGCACTGACGTGCCTTACCAAGGTAAGGTGTTCCATTTTGGTGAGCCGTTCCAGCGCATCTCATTGTTTGATTCCATTTTAAAGTACAACCCGGAGATTACTGCGGCTGACTTAGAAGATATTGACACAGCCCGCGCGCTGGCGAAAAAGCATGGTGCGAAAGTGATGGGCTTTGAAGGTATTGGTAAGCTGCAAACCATGATTTTTGAAGAAACTGTTGAGCATAAGCTTGAGCAGCCGACTTTTATTACTCAGTATCCATTTGAGGTGTCACCGTTGGCCCGTCGCAATAACGATGATCCAAACGTGACCGATCGCTTTGAATTGTTTATTGGTGGCCGTGAAATTGCCAATGCGTATTCTGAGTTGAATGATGCTGAAGATCAGGCTGAGCGTTTCTTAGCCCAGGTAGCTGATAAAGATGCCGGCGATGATGAAGCGATGCATTATGATGCTGATTTTGTTCGTGCGCTTGAGTACGGCATGCCGCCAACTGCCGGTGAAGGGATTGGGATTGACCGCTTAGTGATGCTGCTAACGGATTCTGCGTCTATCCGCGATGTGATTTTGTTCCCGCACATGCGTCCAGAACATTAATAATCTGCTGAGTTAAGTCGCCCAAGTCAGCACTACTGGTGCTTGGGCGGCTTGGCTTTAAACATCACTTCAACCCATATTATGGAGTCATTATGAGCGAACGCGACCTGCGACCACTAATTGGTACAGCCATTGCTAGTATTGTGGGTACTGTTGCAGTTTTAGGTTATTACGGTTATTTGCACATTGCGAAGCCCGTCGATGCTTTGCTGCTAGCTGAGTACACCATGCTGAAAACTATTCCTGGTGAGGACTATAAGGTTTCTTTAAAGCCTGCTGAGCAAGTTGCGCAGTGTGTGGACGGTATTGTGGTGTTATTTGATACCAAACAGAAAGGTTTAACCGGTGTGCTGGTCAATGATCAAAAGCGCGCAGTGCGTTGCGACTTTAGCCAGTAGTTACAAGGGTCGATACTCCTCAAAAACTGCGAGTCTGTGCAGTTAAAACACTAAAGTTTTCTTGCTAGATGCTGCAGAACTCGGCAAGCTGAAGAGAACTTTAGTGGAGAGTTAAGTATGATCCCGATCGATTCACGTCTACGCGAGCATGTTCATTTATTAGGTGAATTGCTTGGTTCCACCATGCGCGAACAACGTGGTGAAGAGTTTTTAGAAAAAATTGAGCGCATCCGTACTGGTGCGAAAGCTGCCCGTCGTGGTTCTGCAGACGGTCGCCAGCAAATGACTGATACTTTAGATCAGTTGCCTGAAGATGAGTTACTCCCCGTAGCCCGTGGTTTTAACCAGTTTCTTAATTTAGCCAATATTGCTGACCAGTATCATCTGATGCGCCGTCGTCGCAGTGATGAAGAGCCTGCTTTTGAGGATCAGATGCTGGCCTCTATTCTTGAGCGCTTACAAGTTGCTGGACATGATCCGCACGATTTATCTACAGCAGTTGCCGAGCTAGATATTGAGTTGGTGCTGACTGCACACCCCACAGAGGTCTCGCGGCGTACACTGATTATGAAGTACGACGCTATCGCGCAGCAGTTGGCAGCCTTGGACCACACTGACCTAACCACAGCTGAGCGCGATAAAATTATTGCTAAGCTCCGCAGCTTGATCTCTGAAATTTGGCACACTACAGAAATTCGTAGCGAACAACCAACGCCGGTAGATGAGGCGCGCTGGGGCTTTGCTGTGATTGAGCGCTCACTGTGGCAAGCCATTCCCAATGTTTTGCGCCATGTGGATAACACCTTGCTTGCGGCTGGTGGCGATAAGTTACCTATTACTGCGACGCCCATTCGTTTTTCAACTTGGATGGGTGGCGATCGCGATGGCAATCCGAATGTTACCGCGCGGGTAACTAAAACTGTATTACTACTGGCCCGCTGGATTGCGGCAGATTTGTTTTTACGTGATATCTCCCGCCTGACTGCCGAGCTATCGATGCAAAAAGGTAGCCCTGAGTTGATGGCTTTGGTCGGTGAGACTGACGAGCCATACCGTGTTTTAATGAAGAAGCTCCGTGCCCGTTTGCGTAAAACACGTGCTGAATTACAAGCAGCGTTATCCACTGGTTCATCATTATCGGCGGAGGTTTTTTACAATACTGAAGACCTGCTGTCCCCCTTGCTGCTTTGCCACCGCTCGTTGCATGAGTGTGGAATGGGCCTGATTGCTGATGGCGATTTGCTAGACACTATTCGCCGCGCTACAACTTTTGGTTTGTCGTTGGTGCGCTTGGATATTCGTCAAGATGCTGAGCGGCACACCAGCGCACTGAATGAAATTACGCAGTGGTTGGGTTTAGGTGAGTACAGTCAGTGGGATGAAGCGCAGCGTCAGGCGTTTTTACTGGCCGAATTAAGTAATCGTCGGCCGTTGTTGTCCAGTGCCTTTGCTGCGAGTGCAGACACTCAAGAGGTTTTGGATACCTGTCAGGTTATTGCGCAAACGCCCGCTGACTCGCTGGGCTCTTATGTGATTTCTATGGCTTGCGCACCTTCTGATGTGCTGGCTGTGCAATTGCTACTCAAAGAAGCAGGGCTCAATCGCGCGATGCGTATTGCGCCACTATTTGAAACGCAAGATGACTTGCATAATGCTGCTGGAGTTATTGATCAGTTACTGAACTTAACAGATTACCGTAACAGCCTGGCTGGGCCGCAAGAAGTGATGATTGGCTACTCGGACTCAGCCAAAGATGCTGGAACTACGGCCGCAGCTTGGTCGCAATACCGTGCCCAAGAAGAGTTGGTTGCGGTTTGTGAAAAGCAAGGTATTGAGCTGATTTTATTCCATGGCCGTGGTGGTACTGTGGGACGTGGCGGTGGACCTGCTCATGAAGCGATTCTTTCACAACCGCCAGGTTCAGTGGCAGGACGCTTCCGGACTACCGAGCAAGGTGAAGTTATTCGCTTTAAATATGGCTTACCGGAAGTCGCTGCGCAGAACTTGAACCTGTATTTGGCCTCAGTGTTGGAGGCAACTTTGCTACCGCCACCGGTGCCTAAAGACTCATGGCGCGCAGTGATGGAGCGTTTAGCTGCTGACGGCTTAGCCGCTTATCGGAAAACAGTGCGTGAAGAGCCACAGTTTGTTGATTACTTCCGTCAAGCCACTCCGGAGCAAGAACTCGGTCGCTTGCCTCTCGGCAGTCGCCCAGCACGCCGCCGCACTGGCGGGATTGAAAGTTTACGTGCTATTCCGTGGATTTTTGCCTGGACGCAAACACGAATGATGCTACCTGCTTGGTTAGGCTGGGAGAGTGCCTTGCAAAATGCAGTGCAGCGCCAAGAGGAACCACTGCTAGCTGAGATGCGCGATCAGTGGCCATTCTTTAGGGCGCGTATCGATATGTTGGAAATGGTGCTCTTAAAAGCAGACTCAGGCATTGCCCGCTTATACGATGAACGCTTAGTCGCAACTGAGTTACGTGGCTTTGGTGAGCAGTTATATGCACACCTTGCACAAGCAGTGGAGCAGGTATTGCGTTTAACTGGCGAAGCCCATTTGCTTGAGCGTCATCCGCAAGTACGCGCCTCAATTAGCGTGCGAGATACCTACCTTGATCCGCTACATTTGTTGCAGGTGGAATTATTGGCGCGCTCCAGAGAGCAGGGTGAGGCAACTTGCCCGGCAATTGAGCAAGCTTTATTGGTAACTGTTGCAGGTATTGCTGCAGGGCTGCGCAACACAGGTTGACTGACCTAGGCTGATCACCCGTTATTTAGGTCGGGTGATCAGCTGTATTTACTGTGTTTAATATGAATTGAGTGCAGCGCCGAGCATGCCGCCAATGATGCCCAATACGAAGCCAACGGCCACTAAGACTACCCAGATCCAGAATAAAACTATGACTGCTGTACTATTGGCCGGTGGTGGTGCCCCGTAGCGATTGCTGCCAGTGCTGCCTGGTAAGAGAAACATAAGCAACTGAAAGATACTGCCTACTACGGGAATGACTGTGATTAAAATCAGCCAGCCAGACCAGCCAATATCGTGTAATCGTTTCACGCTGATTTGAATACCGATGACGATTGCCGCTAGGGTTACAACTAGAGCAACCGGTATGCCTACAAAAGCTGAAATTTTGAAGGCCACAGCACTGACAATGACTGCAGGTATTAGAGCTAGCATAAAAACTATTGACCACGCGATATAACGCATGCGCCCAAGACGTCCTTCAATGCCCCAGATATTTAACTCACCAACGTCCTCGGGGTTTTGTTCAATAATTGCCTGCGGCGATGCGTAAGGCGTACTTTGTACAGCCTGCGCAGGATGTGCTGCTTGTGCTTGGTGGCTATTGAACTTGGCGATGACAATACCGCAACTTTGACAGATTGGGCTTTCTGCTTGCTGTACAGCACATTTAGGACAAGTCATGCTGTGTGTGCTGCTTGCTGTCTCTTCTGCTTCTGTAGGTTCTAAGCTTAAGTTCGCTACAAAGTCTGTTTCTTTGTTAGCAATAATGCCTGCATTAAATAGAGCTGTTATGTATTTATCTGCTTGTGCTGCACTGATATCGCGCTTAATGACAGTGGGCTTACCAGAAAACAAATGCTTGATAGCAGCAACGTCTGCTTTGAATAAGCGGGCCAGATTGTCTTGAGCAAAGTCGAGTGTTACTCCAGGGGCAAGGCTGCCATCCATGGTGATTTTATACAGAGTGTTGGGCATGTGGCTTCCTTGGCTGTAGTTATTAAAGTTATTGGTTGAGCCATAGCCTAAATAATAGGCTATGGCTCTTTAGTTAAAAGGGTTTGAGGATTGCGAGCAATACTATTGCGACTAAAAATAAGACTGGCAGCTCATTAAACCAGCGGTAAAAGACGTGGCTTTTTTGGTTTTCACCCTGAGCAAAGCGCTTATAAATAGCGCCTAAATAGAAATGATAGATGATTAGTAAAGCAACCAGCGTCAGTTTTACATGCATCCAACCGGCCTTGAGCAGAGCGGGGTTCATATATAACATACTGATTCCAAGCAGCAGCGTAGCCACTAGAGACGGGTGCATGATGCCTCTATAGAGTTTGCGCTCCATAATGGTGAAGCGTTCTTGGCTGATGCTGTCAGAGCTCATGGCGTGATAGACAAATAAACGCGGTAAATAAAATAAACCCGCAAACCAACACACCACTGCGATAATATGGAAAGCCTTAATCCATAAATACGTCATAACCTGCTCCAAAAGTAAATTCTGCACATAGTAGTACGCTGTTACTGCAGTGTCATCTGTAGAGTGTGGGTTGTACGTCAACAGATATAACTTAATTTCAAAAAAGAGGGTGCATGCATGATCAAAGTAGCTATCGTCGGCGGTACAGGCTATACGGGGGTTGAGTTATTACGCCTACTCGCTTTGCATCCGCATGCACAGGTTGAGGTTATTACTTCCCGCTCTGAAGAAGGTGTAAGGGTTGCAGATATGTACCCCAATCTGCGCGAAAGCTATCCCGAGCTGGTTTTTTCTGTACCGCAAGTTGACAAGCTAACCGCTTGCGATGTTGTGTTTTTTGCCACACCCCATGGTGTTGCTCACGGTTTGGCTGATGAGATTTTGCAGGCGGGTACGCGGGTAATTGATTTGTCTGCGGATTTTCGTCTTGAAGATGCAGAAGAGTGGTCGCAGTGGTATGGCCAACCGCACGGAGCACCGCACTTATTAGCTGATGCAGTATATGGGTTGCCTGAGGTGAACCGAGAAGCTATTAAGACTGCACGGTTGATTGCCGTGCCTGGCTGTTATCCAACTGCGGTCCAACTTGCATTACTGCCATTGGTTGAGGCAGGGCTGGCTGAGACTCAACAAATTATTGCCAGTTGCGCCTCAGGCGTCAGTGGTGCCGGGCGAGGCGCTAAAATTGGCTCGCTGTTCTGTGAGGCAGCTGAAAATATGGTTGCTTATGGGGTCAGTGGCCACCGCCATCTGCCTGAGATCAAACAGGGTTTACGCCGTGCTGCTGGTCAGTCAGTGGGGTTAACCTTTGTGCCGCATTTAGTACCCATGATTCGTGGGATTCATGCAACACTTTATGCGACGGTGCTTGATCGCAGTCTTGACCTGCAAAGCGTATATGAGCAGCGTTATCAGAATGAGCCATTTGTAGATGTGCTACCGGCTGGCGTTTGCCCGCAGACACGCAGTGTAAAGGGTGCCAACATGTGCCGCATTGCTGTGCAGCGCCCGCAAGATGGCGATGTAGTTGTCGTTATGGCGGTTATTGATAACTTAGTGAAAGGCGCATCCGGCCAAGCAGTGCAGAATATGAATATTATGTTCGGTTTAGATGAGAGTAGCGGCTTAAACTCTGCTGCCTTGATACCTTAGGCAATGCTAATAGTTGACCTTGGTGGTAGGATAAGCGGATAATATAACCAATAGATGTTTACAGCGCGATGCTGGGAGAAAGTAAAATGAGTGTTGAATCCTTCGTCCCTGACGCAATGCAATTTACTCAAGGTGCGGCAAATAAAGTTAAGGCTCTAGTCGAAGAAGAAGGTAATGCGCGCTTAAAATTACGCGTATTTATTACTGGCGGTGGTTGTTCAGGCTTCCAGTATGGTTTTACCTTCGATGAAGAGGTCGCTGACGATGACACCATCGTTAACCGAGAAGGAGTGAGCTTAGTCATTGATCCCATGAGCTTCCAGTACTTAGCCGGTGCAGAAGTTGACTATACCGAAGGTTTGGAAGGCTCACGTTTTGTGATTAATAATCCAAACGCAACCACTACATGCGGTTGTGGTTCGTCCTTCTCGATTTAATTGCAAGTTTTAAACAGGATAAATGGCGCCAAGTACTCTTAAGCCTCTGGCGCCAGTAACAGTTGGCCTATTGCTCGGCATGTTTTCGAGACAGCAATGAGCCAGCCAAGCAAAAGCCATAGCCTCCATCCAGTCCGCAGCAATACCTTGCGAGTCAGTACTATCCACTAGGCAGTCGGGTAGCAGGCGCTGCAAACGCTGCAGTAAATCATTATTATGTGCACCGCCACCACAAACCCAGACGGATCGAGTGCTGGCTTGAGCTGCGAGGATTGAGTCAGCAATAGTCTGCGCGGTAAATTCAGATAAAGTCGCCTGTACATCCTGATCAGCTAGAGCTTCTTGCTGGGCTAATAAACTCTGCAGCCAAGGCAAATTAAACAGTTCGCGGCCCGTACTTTTTGGGCCTTGAGTGGCGAAAAAAGGTTCGCTTAACATGCTGTTCAATAGACTTTTATTCACTGTTCCGCTAGCTGCCCAGGTGCCATTTCGGTCAAACGTTTGGTTTTTTTTGTGCTGAATCCAAGCATCTAGCAAGACATTGCCGGGGCCGCAGTCAAAGCCCAAGGTGCTGGTGTTTTCATTTAGTAGCGTCACATTGCTAAAACCGCCAATGTTGAGTACTGCGCATGGCTGAGGGTGCTTTTTGAAAAGCATTTCATGAAAGGCAGGGACGAGCGGGGCGCCTTGCCCACCAGCTGCGATGTCACGCTGACGAAAATCACTGACTACAGCTATGCCGGTTAACTCAGCAAGCAGTGCTGGGCTGCCAATTTGTACCGTAAAGTGTTGCGCAGGCTCATGCCGGATGGTTTGACCGTGACTACCAATAGCACGAATTTGACTGGCGGATAGACGAGTTTTGCTCAGCAGTTGCTTAACACCTTGTGCTGCCAGCTGCGCCCATTGCTGTTCGGCTAAAGCCGCTCGCTGGATTTCGTTGGGTCCGCTGCTACAGAGGGTAAGCAAACTTTGCTTGAGGGCTAAAGGCATTGCTAGATATTGACTGGCAACTAGCTCGCAACCTTGATCGATATTCACTAAGCATATATCAATCCCGTCGAGGCTAGTGCCAGACATAATGCCAATATAAAGCATGCGCTTACTGAGCGTTTAGGGCTAGCTGTGTAGCTTTATGTTGGTCCAACTTCGCGAGCAAAGGCTTGCTTTGTTGGAAAAAGCGCTGCTTTTCTGAGGCGTGAATAGGGTCGGCTGTAGGCAGTTTTTGGCTTAAAGGATCTACGTGCACGCCATTAACTTGGAACTCATAATGTAAGTGTGGGCCTGTAGATAAGCCTGTTGTACCGATATAGCCAATGATTTGGCCTTGTTTAACAGTGCTGCCAGCACGAACACCCTTAGCGAAACCTTGCATATGGGCATACAGAGTTTGGTAGCGTTGACCATGCTTAATCACTACAGT
The DNA here is from genome assembly GCF_027498055.1 of Denitrificimonas caeni. GTDB lineage: Bacteria > Pseudomonadota > Gammaproteobacteria > Pseudomonadales > Pseudomonadaceae > Denitrificimonas. The sequence goes on along the minus strand of NZ_CP114976.1, from coordinate 176,600 downwards.
ATTGCCGTAGCCACCCTTGCGGCCAGCGAGTGTTACACGGCCATCGCCTGCTGCTTTAATTGGGGTTCCACGTGGGGCAGCGTAGTCAACTCCTTTGTGCGCACGAATTTTATTCAAAATAGGGTGTTTGCGGCCATTAGAAAAGCGGGAGCTGATACGAGCAAAGTCTACGGGTGTGCGGATGAAAGCCTTGCGTAAGCTTGCGCCATCAGCATCGTAGTAATTCGTATTGCCTTGCTTGTCTGTGTAGCGAATGGCCGTATAGACTTTGCCGCGATTGGTGAAGCGCGCGCTAAGGATGTTGCCAGTACCTATGGTTTTGCCGTCCACAGTTTTTTCTTCGTAAACCAGTTCAAACTCATCACCGGTTCTTAAGTCTTGAGCAAAATCGATGTCATAACCAAAAATATTAGCCATATCTAAAGCGAGGCTGTACGGTAAACCAGATTTTTTTGTTGCAGAAAAAAGCGCACCTTCTACTGTGCCTTGTGCATACTTTTCCGACGTTTGTGTTGCGGCAACATCTTTGCGAAATGCAAAGTCATTTGTCTCAGCTTGTTTTTCTAAGTAAATAGTTTCCAGCGGGCTGATTTTACTGCTTAAAGCTTGGAGCGATTGCTCCTCATCAAACTCAAAGGTTAGCGTTTGACCTATTTTTAAATGAGTAAAGCGCTTAGCTTCTTTATTTGTAGCGAGAATCTTGTGCAAAACTGCGTTATCAAGTCCTGCTTTAACAAAAAGTACGGATAAGGTGTCGCCCTTATTTACCGTAAGGTTTTTTGTGTACTCAAAGGCATGAGTCTCAGCATCAGGGTTGCTGTCTGCTTGGGCCTGAGGGCTATGGATAATTGCAGAGTCAGTTTCGGAAGCAGTGACTGCGAGCTGAGAATCTTCGGCAGTAAGAGCTTGTGTGACTTGTTCTGCGGTTTGCTCTTCTAACTCAATATTAATAAAAGTCTTTTTAGCTTCCACTTCGCGAGAAGGGTAAACAAGCAATGATAGACAGAGCAATGCAGCAATTCCGCTTGCCGCAAGCAGATGGCGCTTGGGATAGCTCTGCTGTATTGGAGTATTATTTGTTGGCATAGTCTTAGAGGTCTGCTGTGTGCGATTGGGTAAAATATAAGTAAAAGCCTTCTACTGCAAGCTTAGATGTTCGGTAACTTGAGCTGTGTCAGCTTTTTCGTAGGGTTTAGTGCAATAACTGCTTGCTAAATATGCAAGCAGTCTGATGTGGTAATTTGTTTTTAGTTCCTTATCTAGTACCCTTGCCTGTTATCTATTTTACTTAATGTGGTGTTCTGAGCATGAAAACCGTTGAAGAGCAATTAGCTGTTATTAAGCGAGGTACTGACAGCGTCGTCGTAGAGCAAGAGCTGTTAAATAAGTTGAAGCGCAATGAGCCGTTGCGTGTAAAAGCAGGTTTTGACCCTACCGCTCCGGACCTTCACTTGGGGCACACTGTGCTGCTAAACAAGCTGCGTATGTTGCAAGATCTTGGTCATCACGTGATGTTTTTGATTGGTGACTTTACCGGGATGATCGGTGACCCAAGTGGTAAAAGTGTTACGCGGCCGCCGTTAACCCGGGAGCAGGTCTT